>CAYULR010000108.1:2037-8060 GCA_964445685.1 uncultured Algimonas sp. | reverse complement strand
ACCTAAGACTCTCAGGCTGTCTGACCTGCCAGAACCTGGATCCCCGCCTGCGCGGGGATGAGCGAAGAGCAAAGAGGACCTGGTTTTTCCTTACTCTCGAGCTCTAAAGAGTCGCCTAACCCAACCCCATCCGTTCCCGGTACCGCCGCACAAACTCCCGCTGCTCCTGCGTCGGTCCCTGCACGTTGGCCACGCGCTCCATCATCCCCGCCAGTCTGACCGCATCGTCCCGGTCGATCCCGCCGCGCAGCACATCCACCATCGGGAATAGTGTGTTCTCGGGCAGGGTCGTTTCGCTCTGGATGACGTCGATCTGACGGATCATCCCGTCGGCCTCCTCCCGGTCCAGCTGCATCTGCGTGACCAGTTCCGTCTCAACCGCTTTGCGTTCCGCATCGCTGAACCGGCGGTCGTCGGACATGCGCGTCACGGCGATCATCAGCACGATGGCGGCTTCCAATGGAGTTTCGATCAAGTCGAGCCCGCGCCGGTTCACGGCCTTCGCGTGACGCATCCGGCGAGGCAGGTTCGACAGGGTCTGCGCGCCGTCGGCAATGTCGGATGCGCTACGCGACAGGCGGGCCAGCAGGAAGACAACCGTGCCGACAAGAGTGAGAAAGCCGAGGATAATATGCATGGGCGGACCCTAGCAGCGGTTGTGTCCGTGTAAACGACGCGTCTCTTGTCACGCGTTGAATTGCGTCTGCTCAATTGATTTTCCGCGCGCTCGCCATACTCAGCGCGCATGACCCATCTCCCCTTGCACGGAATCCGCATCATCGCCGTGGAGCAATACGGCGCTGGCCCCTACGGCACGCAGCTGCTGGCCGACCTCGGGGCCGAAGTTATCAAGATCGAAAACCCGGGTACGGGCGGGGACGTGTCGCGGTTCGTCAGCCCACACCGGATCGGCGACACGGACAGCCAGTTCTTCCAGACGTTCAACCGCAACAAGAAGAGCCTGTCGTTGAACCTGAAGGAAGAGGAAGGGCGTGCTGCGTTTGAGGAGTTGGTGAAGACCGCCGACGCCGTGTCGAACAATCTGCGCGGCGACCTGCCCGCCAAGCTGGGCATCGACTACGACACGCTCGGCAAGATCAATTCGAAGATCGTCTGCGCGCACCTGTCCGCCTATGGCCGGGACAACAGCCGGGCGGCGTGGCCGGGCTATGATTACCTCATGCAGGCGGAAGCGGGCTTCTGTTCCGTTACCGGAGAGCCGGACGGACCGCCTGTGCGGTTCGGGCTGAGCATGGTGGATTTCATGACGGGCTCTATGATGGCGACAGGATTGGTGTCCGGCGTGCTGGGTGCGCACCGGACGGGCAAGGGATGCGACGTGGATGTATCGCTGTTCGACACAGCCCTGCATCAGGTGAGCTACCCTGCGACCTGGTATCTCAATGAAGGCCATGTCGTGACCCGCCAGCCGCGCGGCGCGCACCCTTCGATTGTGCCGAGCCAGCTCATGGAAGCGGGCGACGGCTGGATCATGTTCTGCTGCCAGACACAGAAATTCTGGGAGCGCGTGGCGGAACGGCTGGGCCATCCGGAATGGACCACCGACCCGCGCTTCCTCAAGGTCGAGGACCGCCGCGCCAATCGGGCGTTGGTGGAAGAAACTATGGAGTCTGTTCTTAAGACTAACACGGTCGCGTACTGGATGGAGAAGTTCGCCGGCTATGTCCCCGCCGCGCCTGTCTACGACATCGCGCAGGCGTTCGAGAACCCGTATGTGGCGGAGGTCGAGATG
This sequence comes from uncultured Algimonas sp., assembly GCA_964445685.1. Taxonomy (GTDB): domain Bacteria; phylum Pseudomonadota; class Alphaproteobacteria; order Caulobacterales; family Maricaulaceae; genus Litorimonas. Next base: position 6,307 of record CAYULR010000108.1, on the reverse strand, counting down.
ATCTACGAGACCGAGCATCCGGGGATGGAGAACGGGACTATCCGTCTGATGAGCAGTCCTTACCGAGTGAATGGCGAGCGCCTAAAAGGCGGCATCGCGCCGGAGTTAGGCGCGGATACGGATGAGTTGCTTACATAATGGGAAAGTTGTCAGGCGTCCGCGTCCTCGACCTTTCCGCCTTCCTGCCGGGCCCCCACGCCTCAATGATGATGGCGGATCACGGGGCCGAGGTCATAATGGTGGAGCCCGCCAATGGCCTTGGCGAGCCTACTCGGAAGATGGGCGAGCGTTACGAAGACGGAACCTCCGTCTGGTTCGCCAACATTGCGCGCGGGAAGAAGAGCTACCGGGTCAATCTCAAGGACCCGGAAGAGCACGCGAGGTTCCTGGAGCTGGCCGCGACGGCCGACGTGATGATCGAGGCCTTCCGGCCGGGCGTGGTGAGCCGCCTTGGGGTGGACTACGACGCCATCCGCGCGGTGAAGCCGGACATCGTCTACTGCTCCATTTCCGCTTTCGGCCAGTCGGGCCGCTACCGCGACAAGCCTGCCCATGATCTTGTCATCCAGGCCATGGCAGGCACGGCGGACCTGACGCGCGGCATGGATGGCAGTCCCGCGCTCACCCCCATGCCCAGCGCGGACATGGCGGCGTCGATGCAAGCTCTGTCGGGTGTATTGATGGCGCTGCTTCGGCGCGAGCAGACCGGGCAGGGCGACTATCTCGACATCTCCATGTACGACTCGCTGCTGTCCTGGGTGCCGAACGTCACGGGCGCGGTGTTCGCCGAAGACCGCCAACCGGACCGCGGCGAGATGCGCAGCTTTGGCGGCAATGCCTTCGTGAACATCTACGAAACGCAGGACGGCGGACATATCGTGCTGGGCGGGAGCGAGCCGAAGTTTGTGGCGAATGTGCTCGGCGCGTTGGGGCGGCCTGATCTGATCGAAGAGATGAAGAAGCCCGTCGGGCAGCAGGGGGCGGTGAAGGCGTTCCTGACGGAGACGTTTGCGACGAAGACGCAAGGCGAGTGGGAGGCGATCTTTGCCGATATCGATTGCTGCTGGTCGACCATTCGGACGCTGCACACGGCACTGACGGAGGAGGGGGCTCCGGTTACGGTCGCAAAGGATGGGAAGCGCCACATCGACAACCCGATCCGGTTCCGGGAGGAGCCAGCGGAGGTGAGGTTCGACCTGCCGGGGTATGGGGAGCATACCCAATCTCTTACATAGAGAGCTGTCCCCGGCACTTACTGCCGGGGCCTCTTTCTGCCTTGTCCAAACCCGATGGAGGCCCCGGCAGTGAATGCCGGGGACGATTGCAAGAATGTCCCGCATCCCCCGCCTCGCGCCCGACGCCATTCCCGACGCCGCCAAGCCGCTGATCGAAGCGGGAACCCAGGTCATGGGGTTCCGCATGAATGACGGCGTGGACATGGCGCGCAGCCCGGCCATCCTCGAAGGCGTCTCGCACATGCTCGGCGCGATCTACGGTCCCGGCGCGCTAGACCCGCAGCTCAAACGGCTCGTCGGCTACGTCGCCTCCACGGCGGCGGGCTGCCGCTATTGCCAGCAGCACACGGCGCACGGCGCGCACGGGCAGGGCGTGGAGGCGGAGAAGATCGGCGATGCGTGGCTTTACGAAACCTCGCCGCTTTTCACGGACGCCGAACGTGCCGCCCTGAAGGTCGCGCATCTCGGCTCGCTGACACCGAGCGAAGTGACGGATGAGGACTTCGAGGCGATGCGCGTGCACTTCTCGGACGAGGAATGCCTGGAGGTCGTGGCCGTCATTTCCATGTTCGGTTTCCTCAACCGCTGGAATGCTGTGATGGACACGGAGGTCGAGGACGTCCCGGCGGACTATGCCAAAGCCATCGGCCTGAAATTGCGTTGAGGCAGCGACGCGCTACAAGCCCCGCATGACGACCACCCGCCGAACCCTTCTCGCGTCCACCCCGGCGCTCGCCCTTGCCGGAGGCGCGACCATGGCGAACGCCCAGACGACCCCGCGAACCTTCATGCTGATCCACGGCACGTGGCATGGCGGCTGGGTCTGGCGAGACGTGCGGAACATTCTGGAAGACCGCGGCCACCGCGTCTTCACGCCGACCTTGACGGGCTGCGGCGAGCGGGAGCACCTGAGCGGACCGGAGGTCGGGCTGGACACGCACGTCACGGACCTGACGAACGTGCTGCGATACGAAGACCTGTCGGACGTGGTCATGGTCGCGCACAGCTTCTCCGGCGTGGCGATGACGGGCGCGATCGACCGGATGCGCGACCGCGTGCGCCATGTCTGCTTTCTCGATGCGCTGGTCCCGAGACCGGGCCGGATGAGCGGGGTGGAACGGGACGAGGGCGGCGCGATCAAGCCCTACTTCCTGGAGCGGATGGACGGCTTCATCGACGGTTACAAGATGGACTATTTCGCGGACTACCCGCTGAAGATGCTGCTGCCCGAGGATCATCCCAAGGCCGAATGGGTGCGCGAGCGTCTGTCCACTCACCCCGCAAAAGCCTGGACGGACGAGTTGGTCTTGAAGAACGGCGGCTGGGACGGCCTGCCGCGCAGCTTCGTGCATTGCGTAGGGCAGGACTTCGCCATAACGAGCGAACGCATGATCGGACCCGCCCGGGGCGAGGGCTGGGAGTTCGTGGAGCTCGACGCGCCGCGCAACGCCATGGTCACCCACCCGGCCGAAGTCGCGGACCTGCTGGAAAGGTTCGCCGCATGAGGGCCAACTATACGCTGCCGCGCTTGTACCTCGACCAGCCCTTGAGCGGCGAGATCGAGCTGTCGCGCGAACACGCCCATTATTTCGGGACCGTGCTGCGCAAGTCGGTCGGGGACTGCGTGCGGCTGTTCAATGCGCGCGACGGCGAATGGTCGGCGCAGGTGGCGGAGAAGGGGCGCAAATCCATGCGCCTGGAGATCATGGACCGTCTGCGCGACCCGCAGCCCGTCCCGGACATCCGGCTGCTTTTCGCGCCGCTGCGCAAACACCGCCTGAACATCGTCATCGAAAAAGCGACCGAGCTCGGCGTCAGGACGCTGCAGCCCGTCCTTACAACGCACACGCAGTTCCCGTCCGTCAATGTGGAGCGCGCCCAGGCGCAGATCATCGAGGCGGCGGAGCAGACCGAACGCCTCGACCTGCCGGAAATCCATGCGCCCATACCCCTGTCGGATGCGCTGGCGGCCAACCGGACTTTGGTTTTCGCGGACGAGGCCGGCGGAGACTGTGCGGTCGGCGCGATCTCCGGCGCGACCTTGCCGCTCGACGTGCTGATCGGGCCGGAGGGCGGGTTCAGCGACGAAGAACGCGCCGCCATCCGGGCGCGTGACAACACACTGCCCATCTCCCTCGGTCCCCGTATCCTGCGCGCCGACACGGCCGCCGTGGGACTATTGATGCTGGTGCAGGCGACTGTTGGGGACTGCCGGGTCGTCTAGGGGCGACAAAACTGAATGGACGCCTTCTGTGACGCCGGGGCTTTATTCATCCGCGCATGTTGATAGAGCTATCAGCATGAACGAACCGCTCGACCTGATCATCATCGGCGCTGGCCTCTCCGGGATCGGGGCGGCGTGCCGGTATGTGACGGAGTTTCCGGACGGGCGGTACACCATCCTGGAAGCGCGCGACGCGATCGGCGGGACGTGGGATCTGTTTCGCTATCCGGGCATCCGGTCCGACTCCGACATGCTGACGCTGGGCTACGACTTCCGGCCCTGGAAAGGCACCAAGACGCTGGCGGACGGCCCGGCCATCCGGGACTATGTGCGCGACACGGCGCGCGAATACGGTGTCGACAAGGCGGTTGAATTCGGCAGCCGCGTGATCGGCATGGACTTCTCGACGGAAGACGACCTCTGGACGCTGACGGTGGAGGATGCAGCCAGCGGAAAGACGCGGCAGGTCCGTGCCCGGTTCGTGCTCTCCTGCGCGGGCTACTACCGCTACGACCGGGGGCACGACCCGGAGTTCGCAGGGCGCGAGGATTTCAAAGGCGATATCGTCCATCCGCAATTTTGGCCCGAGAACCTCGACTATGCGGGCAAGCGCGTGGCCGTGATCGGCTCCGGCGCGACGGCGGTGACGCTGGTGCCGGAACTGGCCAAGACGGCGGCGCACGTGACGCAGGTGCAGCGCACCCCGTCCTACGTCGCGTCCATCCCGTCCGAAGACCCGGTCATGAAGCTAACGTCCAAGATCCTGCCGGAGGAGCCATCCTACCGCTTCAACCGCTGGAAAAACGTGAAG
>CAYULR010000108.1:0-2027 GCA_964445685.1 uncultured Algimonas sp. | reverse complement strand
GTATATATGCATACACACCTGAATCTAAGTTCTTGTTGGCTGGTGAAACCAGCGATTGATTTTGTTGACGTGAGGCAAAGATCATCAGATCAATAGCTTCGGTTATGCTTGCCAAATAAATGAGAGATGCTGTATCCTGAGTACGGCTGTCGTTGAAGGCCATCGGCAAGGACTTCGACGTCGATACGCACTTCAACCCGCCCTACAATCCGTGGGACCAGCGCATGTGCATGGTGCCGGACGGGGATATGTTCGACGTGCTGAAGGACGGCCGCGCCAGCATGGCTACCGGTCATATCGACCGTTTCGTGGAAGACGGCATCGTCATGCAGGACGGCACCAAAGTCGAGGCGGACATCATCGTGACGGCCACGGGGCTGGAGCTGAACTTCGGTACCAACCATCCCGTTTCGATCGACGGCGTGCCCCAAGACCCGGCGGACAAGTTCACCTATCGCGGCGTCATGGTGTCGGACATCCCGAACCTGATTGCGGTGTTCGGCTACACCAATGCCAGCTGGACGCTGCGCGCGGACCTGATGAGCCGCTATTTCATCCGGCTGATGGGTTACATGAAGGAGCGGGGGCTGACGCGGGTCGTGCCCGTCGCGCCCGACGGCATGGACCGCCGTCCGATCCTCGACTTCCAGGCGGGCTATCTGCAGCGCGTCATGCACAAGATGCCGAGCCAGGGCGACCGGATGCCGTGGCAGAATATCCAGGACTACCGCCACGATTGCCAGATCCTGATCGAAGACCCGGTGGAGGACGACGCGCTCTCCTTCACCTCCGCCACACAGCTGACCGAGGCCGCAGAATGAAGACGTTTCCCCAATTTGCCGGTAAGGTCTGCGTCATCACGGGCGCGGCGTCCGGTATCGGCCGCGCGGTCGCGATCAACCTCGCCAAGTCCGGCGCCAAGCTCGCCCTGTCAGACATCAACGAAGAGGGGCTGAACGAGACGGTCGAGATGATCGGCGGCGCCAATGCGCACAAGGTCGACGTGCTCGACATGGCCGATGCGGACGGCATTGCCGCCTATGCGGGCGATGTGGAAGCCGCGCTCGGCCCGGCGGACTATGTCTTCAACATTGCCGGGCTCGCGCGCATCGGAGAGTTCCGCCACACGCCCGCCGAGAGCTACGAGAAGGTGATGGACGTCAACTTCTACGGCGTGGTCCGCATGACCAAAGCGTTCCTCGAACAGCTGATCCAGACCAAGGGCGGGGTGGTGAACATCTCTTCCATCTTCGGCATCGTCGGCTGGCCTGGGCAGAGCCATTATTGCGCGTCCAAGTTCGGCGTGCGGGGCTTCTCCGAGGCGCTATCGTTCGAGATGGAAGAGCACGGCGTGTCCGTGTCCTGCGTCCACCCGGGCGGGGTGAAGACCAATGTCGCGCGCAATGCGCAGGTCGACCATCTCGCCGACCCTAGCGTGTCGCGCGAGACGATGAACGACAATTTCGACGACAATGCGCCGACATCGGCGGAGCGCGCGGCCGAAATCATCCTCGACGGAACGGCTCGCCGGAAGAAGCAGATCATGGTCGGTCCGGACGCCAAGTTCATGCACGTCTGGAACCGGCTCTTCCCGGTCCGTTACCGCAACATGGTGCGCAAGCGCGCCCTGCGCCTCACATCGGACTGACCACACATTAATTTTACCGGGTTGCGCGTCCCAAGGCGCGCGCCTAGTCGGTCCCGCGTGAGCGGACCATCTACACCCAACCCGACCCTGATCGAGACCAAGTCGCAGATGGTCGAGTATCTCGCCTCCGGCTGCAAGCCGCGCGAGGACTGGCGCATCGGCACGGAACACGAGAAGATCGCCTTCTCGACCAAGGACAATCTTCCGCTGCCCTATGAGGGCGAAACCTCGATCCGCGCCTTGCTGGAAGGCATGCAGCGCTTCGACTGGGAACCCTTCTACGAAGGCGGCAACATCATCGGCCTGAAGCGCGACGGGGCCTCCGTCAGCCTGGAACCGGGCGGGCAGCTGGAACTCAGCGGTGGGCCGCTGGAGACGA
>CAYULR010000107.1:5077-8065 GCA_964445685.1 uncultured Algimonas sp. | reverse complement strand
GTCCTGGATGTGCTCCGCGATTTCGTGCGGGGCTTCTTCGTTCAGGTTCAGCGCGCGCTTGGCGATGCCTTCGGCCAAGTCGCCGATACGTTCCAGATCGGCCGCGACGCGGATCGCGCCGATGGTGCGGCGCAGGTCCGTCGCCATGGGATTGCGCAGCGCCAGAATGCGGATCGCGTCCTGGTCGATCTTGCTCTGCAGGCGGTTGGCGAGGCGGTCGCGCTCGATCACGGAGCGGGCCAGCGCGGAATCACGGCGGCCCAGCGCGCGCACGGCGTCCGCGACCATGCCTTCGGCGAGGCTGCCCAGGTCGGACAGGCTCGCGGTCAGCTCGTTCAGGTCGCTGTCGTAACCGCTGACGATGTGGTCGGCCAAGCTGTTCATTGCTGCGGGTCCCTGCAGGGCCAAAGCCCATACGCTGATTCTCAGGCGGTCGCCCAGAATCGTGAAACGCGCCTATGGCGATGCAGTGCGACTGTTTCGTGACGGAAGCGTGACTATGCTGTTTCAGTCGCTTAGCGGATGTCCGGGTTAGGCTTTAACCTGCTTTGCGTCTGCGGCGTCCGCGATTTTGTCTGTGGCGTCGCTGGCCTGGTAGACGATGCAGAACTCCGTTCCCACGCCCGGCTCGCTGCGCACATAGAGGCCCGCACGGTGGCGGCGAGCGATGTGCTTGACGATGGCAAGGCCAAGCCCGGTGCCTTTTTCCTTGGAGGAGAGATCGCCCGCCACGCGATAGAAGCGCTCTCCGATCCGGGGAAGGTGGGTGCGCGAAAAGCCAGGTCCCCTGTCGGAAATGGTGATGGTGTAGAGGGGCAGCGGGCTTGTCGGCGCGGGGTTGATGGCGCGCTTCGTCGTCCCGTCCGGCAGGCGCCCGTCCGCGAACGGCACGCCCGGATGCCACTGGTCGAAGCGCGACAGCACGATGCGCACGGTGGAGCCTTCCGGGGAGAGCTTGGTCGCGTTCTCGATCAGGTTCAGGCAGATCTGGATGGTCTCGTCCTGATGGCCGGGAACGATGGCGCGCTTCTTCTTCTTGTATTTCAGGGTCACGCCGCGGGCTTCGGCGAGCGGAGCGACGGATTCGATGGCGGCGCGGATGGACAGGTCGAGATCCGCCGTCTCGGTCGGGGCGTTGTGCTCGTCCTGCTCGATGCGGCGCAGGCTCAACAGGTCCTGGATCAGACGCTGCATCCGCTCCGCCTGCTGCGCCATGATGCCGAGAAACCGCTCCTGCGCCTCCGGGTCGTTCTTGGCGTGGCCGCGTAAGGTTTCGATGTAGCCGAGCATGGAGGCGATAGGCGTTTTCAGCTCGTGGCTGGCATTGGCGAGGAAGTCGGCGCGGCGCTGCCCGCCCAGCACGAGCTCGGTCACGTCGTTCATCACGACCAGGACGATGGTCCGGCCCGTGCCGTCCTCGACGGGCGTGACGGCCGAGAACAGCAGGGAGATATAACGCTCTGCCGGGACCTCGCGGTGCACCATCAGCGGTTCCGGCGTGTAGCCCGCCAGCGCGGTCGCCAGCCGGTCGGTGATGCCCGCATCGCGGACATAGACGCTCAAGGGGCGTCCCAGCGTGTCCATCTCGATCAGGTCGCGGGCCAGCGGGTTGGCGTGGATGACGCGGCCGTCGCGGTCCAGCACGGCGATGGCCTGGGGCAGCGCGTCCGTCAGCGTCGCGGCGAAGCGCGCCCCGCTCATGAACTCGTCCGGCCCCTCATCCTGCACGATGTGGGAAGACCGGACCATGCGGCTGACGCGGACATAGAAGAGGATCGCCAGCCAGAAGAGCGCGATCGCCCCCAAGCCATATCCAATGGGGACGCGGGCGAGCGCCGCCATGCCTGCCAGGGCGATGACGGCGAAGGCGGAGATCACGACCAAATCCGAGCCGCGAAGCGCGTCTTTCAGGTCGGGCGTGGTTGTGTTGGATGCGTCTTGCGCGCTCATGAGGGCCCGTGTGTCGCAAACATGTCGGCACGTCCAGCCGCCGCGCGGCGTATAGAGGGTGGAGCTGTCCGTTCTCCCGGCGGCGGCACAGCGCTGCGCGTCATCTGTCCAGCATCATAAACTTTGGAAAGTTTTAAACTGAACCGACATAAGCTTATTGTTTTTCGATAATTCCTTGTTGACTCGCGGGAAGGGTTTTGGTTCTAGAGGGGCGAGCGCAGACTGCGCGAGTCGGGTTGTGCCAGACCCAAAAGGAGAGGGGAGCAGATCATGCCGAAAAGGAACCCTGACAGGCCGCATGTGCGACGGGGCGTCTGCACCGTTTTAGGGCTTGCGGCAATCGGTCTTTCCGGTTGTGCCAGCCTCATCGATCCCGTCGACCCCACGGTCGTGAACCTTGACGCGACCGTTCCGTCTCCGGCGAATTGGTCCGAGCCCGCGCCCGACGCGCTGCCGCGCTCCGACTGGATCGCCAGCTTCGACGATCCCGCGCTCAGCGCGCTCGTCGACAAGGCACGCGCCGATAACCCGTCCTTGCTGCGGACCTTCGCCCAGCTCGACCGGTCTCTTGCCCAGCAGGGCATTAGCCGCGCCGCGCTCTACCCGACGCTGGGGGGCCGCGCGACGGTCAGCCGCTCCGAAGGCGGCGTGGGCTTCAATGCGGGCTTCACCAACTACAATATCGGCATCGGGTCGAGCTGGCAGGTCGATGTCGTCAACCGCCTGCGCGACCAGATCGCCGCCGACGGCGCCGCTGTCGAAGCGTCCGCCGCCGATGTCGCCGCCCTCGAACTCACCGTGCTCAGCCGCCTGGCCGGAAGCTGGTTCGATGCCATCGAGGCCGGGCTGCTCGTGCAGCTCTCCGCCGACGACATCGCCACGCAGGAACGCTCCTTGCGCCTGACGCAGCGCCGCTTCGAATCCGGCCTGACGGGGTCGTCGGATGTGCGTCTGGCCCGGTCCTCGCTGGCCAACTCCCGCGCGATCGAACAGAGCCGCTTGCAGCAACGCGATGCGACGCTGCGCCTGGTGCAGACC
>CAYULR010000107.1:4250-5067 GCA_964445685.1 uncultured Algimonas sp. | reverse complement strand
GTGCAGACCATCGTGCGCGACTATCCGGATGCAGACATCGCCCTGCCAGACGATCTGCCGCCGCTGCCAGAATTCACGGGCGCGGGCAGCCCTGCCGACATGCTGGCCCGGCGTCCCGACATCATCGCCGCCGAACGCCGCATCGCGCAGGCCGGCCTGAACGTCGATGTCGCCCGCAAGGCCCTTTATCCGCGCCTGACGATCGATGCGTCCGCCGGAGATCAGGCGCTGAACTCCCTCGGCGATGTGTTCGATTTGCAAAGCCTGGCCTTCAGCCTGTCGGAAACGCTGATTGCGCCGATTTTCGAAGGCGGCCGTCTGCGGGCCCAGATCGACGCGCAGCGCGCCCAACTGGCTGCGCAAGTGGAAACCTACGCCGAGACGGTTCTGACGGCCTATCAGGAAGTCGAGAACGCGCTGGACGCCGAGCAACGGCTGGAGGCCCGCGAAGCCGCGCTTCGCGAAGCGCGTGACGAAGCCGTCATGGCGGAACGCCGTCTCGAGCTCCGCTACACGGAAGGCCTCGCCACCATTCTGCAGCTTCTCGATGCCCAGACCCGCCGCCTGAATGCAGAAGGGCAGCTGATTACCGCGCGCGCAGAACGGCTTGCCAATCGCGTTCGCCTTCATGTTGCGCTAGGGGGATCCGGCTTTGCCGTGCCGCCCGACCGTATAGACCTCGAGCCCGTGCAAATTCTAGGACTGGACTTGCCATGACCCCGACAAACGCGTCCTCGACAGGATCCACGATCGGCACTGCCGCGGGCGCCCCCGGCGCGGGGGGGGGGGGGGGGTTTTAGGATTGGGTAAACCAAGG
>CAYULR010000107.1:0-4240 GCA_964445685.1 uncultured Algimonas sp. | reverse complement strand
CCTCTGACGATGGCGGGCGTCGTCGTTATCCGATCTTCAGAACGATCGTCTTCTCCCTGCTGGCCATCGGCCTGATCGGGGGCGGCACGTTCGCCGTGATCAAGGCCAACGACAAACCCGAGGCGCAGCGCCGTCCCTTCACGCCGCTGGCCGTAATGGCCGCGCCCGCGCGCCAGGACGATGTTCGCCTCGTCGTCCGCACGCAGGGCGAGTCCCGGCCGCAGACGCAGATCGATCTGGTCCCCGAAGTCGGCGGCAAGGTCGTCTACGTTTCCCCGAACTTCATCGAAGGCGGCATCTTCCGGCGCGGCGAGACGCTGGTCCGGATCGATCCCAGCAACTTCGAAGTGGCCGTGGTCCGTGCCGAAGCCGCTGTGGCGCAGGCGCAGCAAGTGCTGACCCGGGAGATCGCGGAAGGCGAGATCGCCCGGACGGATTACGAGGATCTGGGCCGAGGCGAACCCACGCAGCTGGCGCTTCGCATCCCGCAGCGCCAGCAGGCCGAAGCCGCGCTGATGGCCGCGCGCGCCGATTTGGACAATGCGAAGCTGCAACTGACGCGCACCTCCGTGCGGGCACCGTTCGCCGGACGTGTGCGCACCAAGACATCCGACATCGGGCAGTTCGTCTCGCCGGGCTCGCGCCTGGGCACGGTCTTCTCGATCGACATCGTCGAGGTCCGCCTGCCATTCACCGATGCCGACCTGGGCAAGATCGACCTGCCCATCGCCTATGTCGCGGAAAGCCGCGACGCTGCGCCGCGCGCCACGCTGTCCACGACGGTTGGCGGCGTCCGCCAGGTCTGGGATGGTCGCATCATGCGCACCGACGCGACCTACGACACGCAATCGCGGGCTCTCTTCGCCATCGCCGAAGTGGCCGACCCCTACGGACAGGGCGCGTCCGACAATGGCGTGCCGCTCGCCCCGGGTCTGTTCGTGGATGCGGAGATCGACGGCCGCGTGTTCGAAAACGCGCTGGTCATTCCGCGTGACGGTCTGCGCGTCGACGACGAAATCTACACGGTCGACAACAAGGGCAAGGCGGAGATCCGCAAAGTGTCGGTCATCGATGCCAGCCCGGAACGCGCCGTGCTGTCCTCGGGCGTCTCGGCAGGCGAACTCGTCGTGCTGTCGCCCATGGAACGCTCGCGCGTTTCCATCCCGCTGAAGGTGCTCGACGTGAACGACCCCACGGTCGTGCTGGTCGAGCCGGAGCAGCCGGAATGGATGAAGCGCCGCGGCGGAAGACCCGGAGGCGGCGAAGAGCCTTCCGAAGGGGCGGACGGCGCAAATGGCGCGGATGCCAGTGCCGCTAACGGAGGATCGTCCGAATGAAAAAGCTGATCGCCTATTTCGTCCGCAACCCGGTTGCGGCGAACCTGCTCATGTTCCTGATGATCGTCGGGGGCATTTTCGGTTACAATAATCTTCAGCGGGAGTTCATTCCGCAGACCACCATCAACGGCATGTCGGTCAACATCTCCTGGCCCGGCGCCAGCCCGCGCGACGTGATGCAACAGCTCGTCGTGCGCGTGGAGGAGGCCGTCGATGGGCTGGACGGCATCGACTATATCGAAAGCAACGCCCGCGAAGGATCTGCCAACATCAACATCCGCACGCTGATCAATGCGGATTACGACAAGCTGCTGGACGAGGTGAAGGCCCGGGTCGACGGCATCCAGAACCTGCCGCCGGACGCGTTCCGGCCCCAAGTCTCCCGCTGGGACCAGCGGAACCAGGACTTCTTCCTAGCCCTCTACGGGGACATGGACCGGCTGACCCTCCAGCGGGAGGCGACTCAATTCCGGCAGGAGCTCTCCAAACTGCCCGGCCTCCAGCTGATCGAGCAGATTTCCAAGGTCAGCGAGCAGGTCACCATCGAAATCAGCGAAGAGGCGCTGCGGCGCTACGGGCTGACCTTCAGCGAAGTGTCCCAGGCCATCAGCGGGGCGTCCGTGAACCTGTCTGCCGGGACGGTCGAGACCCCGGCCGGGCGTCTGCAGCTGCGCGCGCGCAACCTCGCCAACAATGTGGACGAATTCGAAGAGATCATCGTCCGCCAGACACCGGGCGGCGGCACGGTCCGCGTCCGCGATATCGCCAATGTCATCGACGGGTTCGAGAATGACGACTTCGACGCCCGCTTCAACGGGCAGCCCACGGCGATCTACCAGGTCCTGTCGCCCGACAATATGAATATTACCGAGTCCGGCGAGGCCGTGCGCGAATTCGAAGCGCTCGTGCGCGACCGCCTGCCGCCGGACCTCAACTTCCGGGTCTGGTTCGACGGATCCAATATGTTCGATGACCGCATGGCGCTGATCGGCTCCAACGCCATCACCGGCATGATCCTCGTGCTGATCATCCTCGTCCTGTTCCTCCGGCCCATGGTCGCGGTCTGGGTGACGATCGGCATCGGTGCGGCCTTCATGGGGGCGATCGCCATCGCGCCCGCGCTCGGCATCACGCTGAACATGATCTCGCTCTTCGCCTTCCTGCTCGTGATCGGCATCGTGGTCGACGACGCGATCGTGGTGGGGGAGAGCATCCACCTGCACAATGAAAACGGGATCGAAGGCGAACGCGCCGCCGTGGGCGGAGCCTACATGGTCGCCAAGCCGGTCTTCTTCGCCGTGATCACAACGATCATCATGTTCCTGCCGTTCCTGTTCATGAGCGGCCCGATCCAGGCGATCTTCAGCCAGATCAGCCTCGTCGTCGTGGCCGTCCTGGTCTTCTCCCTGATCGAAGCCTTCTTCATCCTGCCCGCCCACTTGCGGCACATGAAACATGTGGAGCCGAGCTCGAACAAGCTGCTCGCCCTGCAGAACCGCATTGCGGAAAGCCTGGTGACGTTCGCCAAGACCCGCTTCCGCCCATTCGTGGCGATGCTGATCCGCTGGCGCTATGTCACACTGAGTGTGTTCATCGCCCTTCTGGCTTCGGCCTTTGCACTGCTGACGGCTGGCGTGGCCCCGACGGCGTTCATTCCGGAAGTCGAAGGCGACATGGTCAGCGTCAATGCCCGCTTCCCGGAAGGGACCTCGTTCGAACGGGTCAGCCAGGTGCGCGAGCAGCTGGACCAGGGCATCGCCGAGCTGAACGCGAACGCGGTGAAAGATTTCGGCATCGAAGGCCCGATCATCGACAAGCCCGGCACGATTGCCGAAGGCCGCTCGGTCCAGGGTTATCTGGGTCTGGCGTCCAACGATGAACGCCGGAAGATTTCCACCAAGGACATCGCCGACAAGCTCGAAGAATATGTGGGCCCCGTCCCGGATGCGTTCCGCGTCCAGTACGGCTTCACCGAAGGCGGCGGACAGAACCGTGGCGGCCTCTTCTTCGGCGTCTCCGCATCCAACGAAGACGACCTCCGCAATGCGCTGCTGGACATCAAGGAGCGCTTGGAAAGCTATCCCGACATCCCCAATGCGTGGGACGGGCTGGAAAGCTCCGCGAGCGAAATCCGCTTCACGCTGAAACCCGGTGCAGAAACGCTGGGCATCACGCTCCAGGATGTGACCCGCCAGGTGCGCGAGGCCTTCTTCGGCCGCGAAGTGCAGCGTCTTCCCCGCAACGGCGAAGATGTGCGCGTGATGGTGCGCTACCCCGAAGCGGCGCGCGAGAGCATCGACAGCCTGAACAATCTGCGCATCCGCGCCGCCAACGGCGTGGAGGTTCCCCTCTATTCCGTCGCGGAAGCGGAGATCGCGGAAGGCGTGGGGCGCATCAACCGCCGGGACCGCCGCCAAGTGGAATATACCGGCGCGCGCGTTCGCGGCGAACAGTCCCGCGTGGCGGAGATCAAGAAGGATCTCGACGAGAACTTCTTCCCGGAATGGGAGCTCCGCCATCCGCGCGCGAGCCGGATCAATGTCGGTGACGACGAGATCGAACGCAACTTCATGGAAGAGCTCCGCATCAGCCTGGTGCTGATCGTGCTGGCGACCTACGTGCTGTTGGCGATTGCCTTCCGGTCCTACGCGCAGCCATTCCTGATCCTGATCGCGCTGCCCTTTGCCTGGGGCGGCATTATCTTCGGCAACCTCGTGACGGGCGTGCCGTTCGGCATGTTCTCGATCTTCGGCTTCCTGGCCGCGACCGGGGTGGCGATGAACGACAACCTCGTTTTGATCGATTACGTCAACCGTCTGCGAAGCAAGGGCATCGGGGCCTATCAGGCCATGCTGGATGCGTGCGTGGCGCGCTTCCGTCCGATCCTGCTGACCTCGGTCACG
>CAYULR010000106.1:7141-8099 GCA_964445685.1 uncultured Algimonas sp. | reverse complement strand
CCGGGGAGGCATTCTCGACTTCCGGCATCCTGCCCGAAGGCGAGCTGATCGAAGCGGATGGCTGCGTCGCCGGGCGGCAGGTCGTCCTGTGGCTTCAAGACCCGTCCATCCGGGGCGAAGACGAACGCGCCGCCATCTCGCGCTTCGAGACGGCCCGCGAAACCGCGGAGATGGACCCGGTCGCCTTTGTCGAGATGATGAGCCGGTCGCCCCATCCCGTCTGGCGCCTGACCAGCACGCGAAAGATCAACTGGGCCAACCCGGTCTACGTCGACGCGGTCGGAGGCAAGGACCTCGACGACGTGATCGAAAACCAGCTCCACCTGGACGCCGCCGCCAAGAGCGAGGCGATGGACGTGCTGGAGTCCGGCGAAGCGACACGCTCCGTCCGGCCCATCGTAACGGGGGGCGGGCAGCGCATGGCCATGCGCATCGACCTCTTCCCGGTCAGCGGCGGCGTGGCGGGCATGGCGATGGATGCGTCCGAGGCCGAAACGCTCAAGCGCATGCTGGAAAGCCACACGGCCTCCCACACGGCGTGGCTGGGCAAGACGGGCGAGGCGGTGATTTCCTTCGACGCGGACCAGACGCTCCGCCGCCACAACCCGGCTTTCACGCGCCTGTTCAAGGTGGACGAAGCCTGGCTGAACGCGGGGCCGAGCCATGGCCAGCTGCTCGACCGCCTGCGCGAGACCGAACAGCTGCCCACCCGCGACGACTACCGCCAGTGGAAGAAGGACGAGCTCGCCCGCTACACCGACCCGAACGCCGAAGTGCCGGAGGAGACGTGGAACCTGCCCAATGGCAATCTCTACCGGGTCGTGCGGATGCGCGACGCCGAAGGCGGGGTGAGCATTCTGTTCTCCGACATCACCGACAAGATGACGCTGAAGAGCAAGCTCGGCACGCTCATCAACGTGCAGCGCGCCACGCTCGACAAGCTGACCGAAGGCATTGC
>CAYULR010000106.1:0-7131 GCA_964445685.1 uncultured Algimonas sp. | reverse complement strand
GACGTGGAAGCTGTCGGAAGACGAGCTGCGGGACAATCCGCGCTTTTCCGAGATCATCGAGATGTCCCTGCCGCTCTACCACGATGCGGAGTTCTGGCATGACCTGAAGGCGCGCTCGACCGATCCGAACCCGGATGTCCGCCGCCAGGTCGAAGGCGAGATCACCTGTTCCGACGACCGTATCCTCAGCTTCCTGTCCCGCCCGCTGCCGGACGGCGCGACGCTGATCGCCTGGGACGACGTCACGGCCGCCCGCCGCACGGAACGCGCCCTGACCGAACGAGCCGAAGCGCTGGAAGAGGCCGACCGCATGAAGAGCGAGTTCGTCGGCCATGTCTCCTACCAGCTGCGAACGCCGCTCACGACCATCGCGGGCTATTCCGACTTCCTCCAGAATGGCGGGGCCGGGGAGTTGAACGACAAGCAGGCCGAATACGTCTTCGCCATTCAGAGCGCGTCGGAAGATCTCGCCAAGGCCATCGACGACATTCTCGATATCGCCGCCATCAATGCGGACAAGCTCGACCTCGAACTGGGTGACGTGGACGTCCATGCTCTGCTGGATCATGCGCTCGACTATGTGGCGACCAAGGCGGAAGATACGCGCATCACGCTCGACCTCGTCTGCAAGACCGACATCGGCATGGTCCGCGCGGACGAAACCCGCCTGAAGCAGGTGGTCTACAACCTTCTCGCCAACGCGCTGCGTTTCACCAAGCCCGGCGGCATGATCGAGATCGGCGCGGAGCGCTCGGCTGCGGGCGGGGTACGTCTCTGGGTGCGCGATACGGGCGTGGGCATTCCGCTGGACCGCCAAGCCACCGTGTTCGAGAGCTTCGAAAGCTCGCGCGGCGGGGTGGGTCTCGGCCTGACGCTGGTGCAACGCATCGTCGACCAGCATGGCGGATGGGTCGAACTGGACAGTGTCGAAGGCAAGGGCACGCACGTGTCCTGCTACCTCCCGCACCAGGCCAAACCGTCCGGCGGCGCGCCCGAACTGTTCGAGTTGGTCGATAGCTGAGCGTCCTGACCGCAAGGCTTGCTTTCGGCCCACCGAGGGCATAAAGGCGCGCACTGGTTTCACCCAATTCGAGTACTGCCCATGGCCCGCGTTACCGTCGAAGATTGCGTCGAGAAGATTCCGAACCGGTTCGACCTGGTTCTCCTTGCCTCGCACCGTTCCCGCAACATCAGCGCCGGGGCCGGCCTGACCGTCGACCGCGACAATGACAAGACGCCCGTCGTGGCGCTGCGCGAACTCGCCGAAGGCAATCTGGAACTGGAAGATCTGCGCGAAAGCCTCGTCTCCAACCTGCAGCGCGTCATCACCGACGACGACATGCCGGAAGAAACGCCCGAAGAGCAGGCGCCCGTCCTCGCGCTTGAGCACGGTGAATCCAAGCAGGCTGAAATGTCCGAAGCCGACCTTCTCCGCGCCCTGCAAGGCGACCGCGACAACGACAACTCGACGCGCTTCTAGGCAGCAAAGCCTCATATCCTTTTGTGAAAGCCACCGGTCGTTCCGGTGGCTTTTGCGTATGCGCCTGTCTATATCGGGCCTGTGAACGATCATACGCCGATCATGCCCGCGCCCAAGAGCGGCCAACAAAGCTATCTGCGCCAGTTCGAACTGGTGGAGCGGGTCAAGGCGTACGACCCCTCGGCGGATGAAAGCCTGATCAACCGGGCCTACGTGTTCACGGTCCAGGCACACGGCGCGCAGAAGCGCCATAGCGGCGATCCCTATTTTGCCCACCCCATCGAAGTCGCCGGCATTCTCGCCGGGCTGCACCTCGACGTGGCGTCCATCTGCACGGCGCTGCTGCACGATGTCCTGGAGGACACGCCCGTCACGCGCGACGAGCTGGCGGACATGTTCACGCCGGTTAGCGCGGCGCTGGTCGCGGGCGTGACCAAGCTGTCCCAGCTGGAACTGAGTCCGTCCGCATCCAGGGAGCGCGCCCAGGCCGAGAATTTCCAGAAGTTTGTCCTCGCCATGAGCCGAGACGTGCGGGTTTTGCTGGTGAAGCTCTGCGACCGGCTGCACAATATGCGCACGCTGCAATACCATCCCAAGCAGGCGTCCCGCGAACGCATCGCGCGCGAGACGCTCGACATCTACGCGCCGCTCGCCCGTCGCATCGGCGTGGACCGGATCTGCTCCGAACTGGAAGACCTGTCTTTTCAGCACCTGAACCCCAGCGCCTATGTCGGCATCAACACCCGGCTGGACGAGTGGCGGCAGAGCCAGGGCGAAGCCATCAGCGAGGTCTCCACCGCGCTGCGCGACCTGTTCGACGATCACGGCGTGAAAGTGCGGATCTACGGCCGGGAGAAGCGGCCCTTCGCCATCTGGCGCAAGCTGCAGCGGCAGGGCATCAGCTTCGACGATGTGGCGGACCTCTACGCCTTCCGCATCCTGACAGAGCGGGTGGAGGATTGCTACCGGGTCCTGGGCATCCTGCACCAGGCCTATCGCGCCGTGCCCGCACGGTTCCGCGACTTCATCAGCGTGCCCAAGCCCAATGGCTACCAGTCGCTGCACACAACGATCCGTACGCCGGACAATCGCCGCGTCGAAATCCAGATCCGCACCGAACGGATGGAAGACGTGGCGCAACGCGGCGTGGCGGCCCACTGGGCCTACAAGGACCAGTCCTACGGCTACGACCCCGAACGCGCCGAAGCGTCCGGCGGCGACGCGCTGACGCGTATCCGCACGTTGGTCGAGATGATGGAGCAGAGCGGCGATGCGGGCGAGTTCCTTGAAAACGCCAAGCTGGAAATGTTCACCGACCAGGTGTTCACCTTCACGCCCAAGGGCCGCCTGGTGGCCTTGCCGCGCGGCGCGTCCGCGCTGGATTTCGCCTACGCCGTGCACACCAAGGTCGGCGACACGGCCATCCGCGCCACGGTCAATGGCCGCGACGTCCCGCTGCGCACCCGCCTGGGCAATGGCGACGTGGTGCGCATTGTCCGGGGCGGCGTGTCGGAAGCGCAGGAGGGCTGGGAGAACATGGTCGTGACTGGCAAGGCGCGCTCCGCGCTCCGCCGCCTGACGCGCGAGGGCGAGACCGAAGAATACCGCCGCATCGGGGCCATGCTGGCCGAACACGCCTTTGCCCGCGAAGGGCAGACCTTCACGGAGAAGGCGTTGGACGACGTCGTGAAACGCATGGACCTGTCCACGGCGGACGACATCTACGAACGGCTGGGCCGGGGCGACCTGTCCATGACGGCGTTCATCACGGCTGTCTTCCCCGCCTTGAAAGACCGTGATCCCGACACGGAAATGGCCAACCGCGATCTGATCGAGGACCGCACGGCGCGGCTCTACATCAAGGGGGAGGGGCTTCGCGAAGGCGTGGGGCTCCACCTGATGGGATGCTGTTCGCCCATCCCCGGCGACCGGATCGTGGGCGTGCAGTCCCGCCAGGGCGGCATCGACATCCACACCATGGATTGCGAAGAGCTGGAACGTCTGGAAAACGAGGCCGCCTGGATCGATCTGGGCTGGCGTCGCGCCGCCGACATGGCGGCCTCGTCCGCGCGGATCACGGCCACGGTCGAACACGTTCCCGGCGCGCTGGCGGACGTCACGCGCATCATCGGCGAGAATAGCGGCAACCTGATCAACATCCGTACGCTGCAACGGTCTCCGGCCTTCTTCGACATGCTGCTGGATCTGGAAGTGCGCGACAACCGCCATCTTATCGCGATCATTGCCGCGCTCCGTACTTCAACCTATGTGGTCGCCGCCGACCGGACCCGGTCGATCGTGGACCCAAGCAGAGACCCCTATGACGACTGACGACGTACTTGACGTATTCCGCGAGGCCGGAGCCCTGCTGGAAGGGCATTTCATCCTGTCGTCCGGTCGGCGCAGCCCGGTCTTCCTGCAAAAGGCCCTGATCTTCAAAAACCCCGAGACCACGGCGAAACTCTGCGCCGCGCTGGCCGACAAGATCCGTGCGAAGCTCGGCACACTGCCCGACATCATTATCGCACCGGCCATGGGCGGGGTGATTCCCGGCTACGAGATGGCGCGGCAATTGGGCCTGGAGTCCATGTTCATGGAACGGGTCGAGGGCGAGTTCGAACTGCGCCGCGGCTTCACGCTGGAGCCGGGACAGACCGTGCTGATGGTCGAGGACATCGTGACGACGGGATTGAGCTCGCGTGAGACGATCAAGGCCATCACCGAGGCGGGCGGCAAGGTCGTGGCGGGCTGCTGCCTGTTCGACCGATCGGGCGGAGAGGCCGATATCGGCATGCCGCTGATCAGCCTCGCGGCCAAGCGCTTCCCTGACTACGACGCGGACGACCTGCCGCCGGAGCTGGCAAAGCTCGACGCGATCAAACCCGGCAGCCGGGGCCTGAAATGAGCGAGCCTGTCCGCCTGGGCGTCAACATCGACCACGTCGCGACCGTGCGCAATGCGCGCGGCGGCCATCATCCCGATCCGGTCGATGCGGCGCGTATCGCCATCGCCGCCGGAGCGAACGGCATCACGGCGCATCTGCGCGAAGACCGCCGCCACATCACGGATGACGACCTGGAACGCCTTGCGGCGCTCTGCGAGGAAACGGGCGTGCCGCTCAATATGGAACTCGCCGCCACGCGCGAGATGGTGGACATCGCTAAACGGCTGAAGCCCCACGCGGCGTGCCTCGTCCCAGAACGGCGGGAGGAACGCACGACGGAAGGCGGACTGGACGTGGCTGGGCAACATAACCGCCTTGTGCCCATGATTGCGGAGCTGGCCGATGCGGGTTGCCGCGTCTCGCTCTTCATCGAAGCCGACCCGGTTCAGATCGACGCCGCCGCGTCCACCCGCGCCGAGGTGGTCGAATTCCACACCGGCGCCTACGCCCACGCACTGGATGATGGCGAGGACGACAAGGCGGCCGCCATCCTCGAGCAGCTCCGGGCTGGCGGCACGCGTGCGCAGGATGCGTCGCTGGAAGTGCATTACGGCCACGGGCTGACCTTCGACAATGTCGCGCCCGTCGCGGCCATTCCCGAAGCGCGAGAGCTGAACATCGGGCACTTCATCATCGGCGAAGCCATCTTCCTGGGCCTCGGCCCGGCGATCGAGCGGATGGCGGAGGTCATTGCCGACGCGCGCAACGCCTCGTGATTCTGGGCATCGGCACGGATATTTGCGACATCCGCCGCATCCGGACCCTCTACGACAAGCATCCCGAGCGTTTCGCCGCCAAGGCCTTCACCGAATGCGAACGGAACAAGTGCTTTGCGCGACCCGACCCCGTGCCCTGCCTGGCCAAGCGGTTCGCCGCCAAGGAAGCGGTCGCGAAAGCCCTCGCTACCGAGGATAGCGGCGCGCTCTCCTGGCACGATGTCGAGGTCATCAACCACCCGTCGGGGCGGCCGGACGTGCTGCTGCACGGCGGGGCAGCGGCGCGTTTGCGCGGGATGGTGCCCGACGGCCACACGGCGCATATCCGGCTGAGCCTGTCCGACGAACGCGACTTTGCGGTGGCGTTTGCAGTGGTGGAAGCCCGGCCGGGCTGATAGGGGCGGCGCATGTTGATGCGAAAAGCCAAAGCGGAGCGCGCGCCTGAAGCGTCCGATGCGTCCGAGAAGTAGGACGAAGGCGGCCTGCGCGAGATCGTCTCGACCGTCGTCTGGGCGCTCGGCATCGCGCTGGTGCTGCGGACCTTCATCTTTCAGCCTTTCACCATCCCGACCGGGTCCATGTATCCGGGGCTGATGGAAGGCGACTACGTCATCACATCGAAATACTCCGTCGGCTATGGCCGTTATGCGGCCTTGCCCCTGCCGTTCCCGGACGTGGACGGACGCTTGCTCGGGCGCGGTCCGGACCGGGGCGATGTGGTGGTCTTCCGCCCTGACGGGATCGCCCAGAACTACATCAAGCGCGTTGTCGGCCTGCCTGGCGACCGCATCCAGATGATCGACGGCGTGCTCCACATCAACGACGCGGTCGCGGGCATGGAGCTGGTTCGGACAGAAGACTATGTCCACCGCAATTCGGGGCGAGAGCTGGGCGTCTACAAGGCCGAGCTCTACCTCGAAACGCTGCCCGACACGGACGAGCCGCATCTGATCTATGACGGGATCAAGAATAACGGTTCCGACGACACGACGGTCTTCACCGTCCCGGCCGGGCACTATTTCATGATGGGCGACAACCGCGACTTCTCCGGCGATTCCCGCGTACCGACCACGCGTCAGGGCGCGGGCTATGTCCCCGAAGAGAACATCATCGGCCGGGCGGAGTTCGTGCTGGCCTCGGTCAACGAAAAGTTCGTCATCTACAAGCCGTGGACGTGGCACAATTTCCGCGGCAGCCGCTTTTTCAAAGGCATCGGGTGAGCGGGTTGGACGACCTTCGCTACAAGCGTGTTCAGGTCCTCGAAGAGACCCTCGAATACAAGTTCCAGAACCGCGACCTGATCATGCGGGCGCTGCGTCACCGTTCCTACGGGGACGGGCACAGCCGCGCGGTCAGCAATGAACGGCTGGAATTCCTGGGCGACCGGGTGCTCGGCCTGCTGACGGCGCAGGCGCTGTTCGTCCACTCCAAGGAAGCGGAAGGCACGCTGGCGCGCCGCCTCAACGCGCTGGTGCGCAAGGAGATGTGCGCCAAGATCGCCCGCAAGATCAGGCTGGGCGACTGCCTGCTCATGTCCGCGTCCGAGGAAAAGCAGGGCGGGCGCGAGAAGATGTCGATCCTTGGCGATGCGTGCGAAGCGCTGATCGCCGCGCTCTATCTCGATGGCGGGCTGGAGACGGTGCAGGATTTCTTCGACACGTACTGGCAGCCCGAACTGGCCAAGGTCTCCGCGAAGTCCGCCAAGGACCCGAAGACATTGTTGCAGGAAATGGCGATGTCCAAGGGCCGCAACCTTCCGGACTACCAGGTCACGGACCGCCAGGGCCCGGACCACGATCCCGTCTTCGTCGTCACCGTGACTGTGAAGAACCTCGGTTCCGGCGAGGGGCGCGGGAAAAGCAAACGCGATGCGGAACGCGAAGCCGCGCAAGCGCTTATCGATAGTTGGACATGACGGACGCACAGACAGACCCCACCCCTCGCACCGCCACGACCCGGAGTGGCTTCGCCGCCATCGTCGGCGCGCCCAA
>CAYULR010000105.1:0-8104 GCA_964445685.1 uncultured Algimonas sp. | reverse complement strand
GTTCGCGGTCAAGGCATCTGAGAAGTCCCTCTGGATCGGCTTCGACGTAGCCAGCGACGTACCCGCGACCCTGATCGGCGACGCCCCTCACCTCCGCCAGGTGCTCAGCAACCTGGTCGGCAACGCGTTGAAGTTCACGTCGCAAGGCGGCGTGCGCGTCGGCGCGCGCCTGGCCGACACGGCCCGGAACGACCTCGCCCGGGTGCAGTTCTACGTCCAGGACTCCGGTGCCGGAATTTCCGAAGAGCAGCAGGCGGATGTGTTCGAACGGTTCAAGCAGACCGATTCCGCCGCCACGTCCAAGACCAAGGGAACGGGGCTCGGCCTGTCCATCTGCCGGGATTTGACGGAGATGATGGGTGGCACGATCCAGCTGCAGAGCGAACTGGGGCGCGGGACGGTGTTCTACTTCACCTTGCCGCTGGCGGTCCCGGCGGAAGAGATGGCGGCGTAGCGGGCAAAGAAAACGGCCCGCGAAGGGGCCGTAAACCAGTTGAATAGGGCAGTGCGAGCGTGCCTAAATTCTTGGATTTGATTATCAATCAAATCCTGGGCCGGAGGCCCACCAGAATTTATGCCCGCTCGACCATCATCTTCTTGATCTCCGCGATGGCCTTGGCCGGGTTCAGGCCTTTCGGGCAGACGTTCGCGCAGTTCATGATGGTGTGGCAGCGGTAGAGCTTGAACGGGTCTTCCAGCTCGTCGAGGCGGGCGTTCTTGGCGTCGTCGCGGCTGTCCACCAACCAGCGGTAGGCTTGAAGCAGCGCCGCCGGGCCGAGATACCGGGCGCCGTTCCACCAGTAGGACGGGCAGGACGTGGAGCAGGACGCGCACAGAATGCACTCATAATAGCCGTCGAGCTTCTCGCGGTCGTCGGGGCTCTGCTTGAACTCTTCCTTGGGCTCTGCCTCGGTCGTGTGTAGCCACGGCTCGATGGAGGCGTACTGCGCGTAGAATTGCGACAGGTCCGGCACGAGGTCGCGCACGACGGGCATGTGCGGCAGCGGGCTGATCGTGACCGTGCCGCCGCCCGGCACATCTTCGATGGCGCGGGTGCACGCCAGCGTATTGCGCCCGCCAATATTCATCGCGCAGGACCCGCAGACACCTTCACGGCAGGAGCGGCGGAAGGCGAGCGTGGGGTCGATCTCGTTCTTGATCTTGAATAGCGCGTCCAGGACCATCGGGCCGCACTCGTCCAGGTCCACCTGGTAGCTGTCCCAGCGGGGCAGCCCGCCATCGGACGGATCGTAGCGGTAGATCTTGAAAGTGCGCAGATTGGCACCCGACTTGGCGGCCTTGAAGACCTTGCCTTTGCCGATGCGCGAATTCTTGGGCAGCGTCAGCTGGACCATCTGTCGTTCCTTTTCCCGTTCAACCCGCCCCATATAGACAGGTCCGAGGAAAAAACGAAGGGTTTAGACGGTTGGTTGCAGAGACGTTTTGTCGCCAGCAGGCGAAGACCGCTCCAGGGCTATGAAGCGGAGCAGCCCCGTGCTGATCGCCGTGGCTGGCACGACCACGCTCAAGGCTATGATAGGCCCCATGACCAGGGCGACGGCGGCCGAGAAGGCCAGCACCAAGAATATCCGGAACCAGATGGGGTCGTTGGACTCCCCGCCCTGGGCGAACAGGAACACCAGATAGGCCAGCATGGAGACGCCCAGCGCCCAAAGTCCGGCCTTGAAAGTCGTCCTGAGCAGTTGCCCGAGCCGGAAAGGCCCGTCCGCATCCAACCGCGCCACGCCGAAGGCCGTGAGCAGCCCCGCAAAAGGCGTTGCGAAGACCGACGCCAGAGCCACGGGCGGCAGGACCATGCTCCAGGAACTGCCTTGCACCGCGTCAGACCCGGTCCAGACCCACGCACCATACGCCAGCGGCATGAGAACCGCGACAGCCGCGAGCGTTCCCAGCGCCAGCCAGAGCTTGCGGGGGGATTTCAGGCGGTAATGATGCGCGGTCTCAGTCTTCATCCGAGGTCTCCTGCCGCCCAGGGTCGTCGATCCGTTCGGTAGCCACCCATTGGAACAGCAAGCCGCCCAAGCTTGCAAGCGGCACGGTGATGAGGAGAGCGGCGACGGCGCTGCACACGAACACCCATACCGGGATGAAGAGGCTGCGGGGCGCGAGCGCCACGGCGGCGAAAACGGTCAGGCCCGCCTGCGCGTAAAGCGCCAACCGGATCGCCAGCCGCACAGGCCCGTAGGGATGCGCCGTCACGGCCTCCTCCCGTCGGGCCGTGATGACCCCGTGGACAAGGACGAGGGGCACAGCCCCCAAGAACAGACCGATGAGGACGGCCTGGACCTGCAGGACCCCGGCGACGCTTTCCAGTTCGGCATAGAAGACATTCCCGAGCCCGAAGGCCGCGACCGGAACGCAGAGCGCGGCCAGCTCGCCCAGACCTATCCAGAGCCAGCGCGGACGCTTCAGTCGCAGCTCAGCTCTGTCATCGGCCATACACACGGCCTAGCAGAGAGGGCGTCGACGTCGGCCCGCCAATTCCCGTCTCACCGCAATGGCTTACCCATGATTAAATCGTGGAAGAGGCTGTCGCCGACACGGAAGCTGCGCTCGCCCAGCGTCTCGAAGCCCTGGCGTTCGTACCACCCCACGGCGGGGTTGTCGGACTTCACGCCCAACAGCAGCCGCCCTGCCCCGCCCGCCCGGGCTTCCGCTTCCACACCGTCGTAAAGGCGCTTGCCGATGCCCGTTGCCGTGGAACTTGTGAAGCAGGTAGATGCGCTTCAGCTCCCGGTCGGTCGGTCCGGTCTCAATCTCCGGCAGCTCCGGCGCGGTCATCAGCGCAAAGCCCACGGGCGAGCCTGTCTCCGAAAAGCTGGCGAGCCAGGCTTTCGCGCCGTCTTTCAGCCGGGCGCGGAAGGCGGCGGGCGAGTCTTCCTCGTCCGCGCGGGCCTTAACGTCCCGGAAGACGATCTGGTCCGCGAAGCTTTCCAGGAACGTGGCGCAGGCGACCGCGCTGAGGCGGTCGCAATCGTCGGTGGGGTGGACGGCAATCGCGCTCACGGCGTTGTCCGGTCCCCGTACCAGTCCATGTTGCGCGTCAGGTAGAGCGTGGCGGCGACGGCGACGAAGCTGATCAGGGCGCCGACCATCAGGGCGAAGTCCTGGATGCGCATCAGCACGAAGAGTAGCGCGTAGACGCTGCCGAAGACGGCGGCCGATTTCCAGATCAGCGAGCGTCCGAACACCGCGCCCGCATACCCGGCCGTCAGGGCCACGGTCGCGACCGCGCTGATGACGAATGACGCGGTGAAGCCGACATGTTCGGCAAAGGCCAGCAGCAGCAGGTAGAACACGGCCTGGGCGATCCCGATCAGCAGGTACTGCGCCGGGTGGACGCGTACGCCGAGCAGCGTTTCCATCAGGAAGTAGGCGAGGAAGACGAGCCCGATGAACAGCACGGCGTATTTCAGCGCGCGGTTGATCGTCTGGTACGGGTTGAGCGGGCTGACGAAGGTCACGTTCATGTCGGACACGCCGCGCATCAATCCCATCATCTCGCCCGCGCGGCCCTGTGCCTGGATGCCCCGGCGCAGGAACGGCACGGACCAACGGGCCGAAAAGCCGTCATCGGCGATCGTCTGCTCGGCGGGCGGGAACATCCCCTTGAAGCCCGGATGCGGCCAGTTGGAGGAGAGCTCCAGCGTGGTGCTGCGCGCATAGGGCACGACGCCCAGACGCCCGGCCCCGGTGAAGCTCATGCGGGCTTCCACGGCCCCGTCCGCGCGCGCGGGCAGGCTCCGCACCGGGACGGAGAGAAGGCGGAAGTCGCCGGACAGGAGCGGGTCGGTGTCGATGCTGACTTCGCGCGCGGGCTGCACGACGACCGCCTCGCCCAGCGCCTCGTCGTAGCGGGTCACGGCCGGGATGGACCGGGTCGTGTTGCCCGAACTGGCAAAGGGCTCGAAGACGACCTCCGAGCCGCCAGCCGACAGCGTCACATCCGCCTGCAGGCCGCGCACATCGCCCAACCCGACCACGATGCGGGCCGCGTCCAGGTCGAACTCGTAGCCGGACTCGGACGGCAGGGCCTCTTCCAGGTCGGGCAGCTGCGCCGAGAGCGAGGCTTGCGCCGTGTAGACCGGGACCTTGTAGAGGGAGCGGGACTTCTCCTCCACGCTGACATCGGCCAGCACCGCCGCGCCGCTGTCGGCGGAGACGACATAGTCGCCCTCGCGCAGACGGCCGCCCGACAGGGTCTGGCGGAACGGCACGACGTAGACCGGACCAAGCAGGCGCTGTTCGCCGCCATAGGTCTGGCTGACCTCGCGCGTCACCTGGTCCGCGCGCGAGGACCGCTCGAAGCTGATGAAGGAAATGAACATCACGGGGATGGCCATCAGCACCACGAGGGCGAGGATGACGATCAGCTTGATGCCGAGCGAACGGCTGCCGGGACTGGGCCGGCGCGGCAGGAGGGTCTGGGGATTGGGATCTGTCATGACAGGCTCACAGCTAGCGGAATGTGGAGCCGCTGGCCATCGAGCGCGCGTGTGACGGAAACGCGGCCCAATCGGGCCGGGACCGGGACGGTCTGGCGACCGTTCAGCGGCCGAGCCCTATAGCGCGGCGCGCATGTCCTCGTGCAGCATGCGGCGGTAGTCGGGCATGGCGACGGGGTCGCTGTCATTGGCGGCCAGCACCAGCTCGCGGAACATGAAACCCAGCTCGTCCGGGCTGCAGCCCAGAACGCCCGCCAGGTCGGTCAGGATGGTGCGGCGGTGGGCGGGTTGCGCGACGCGCGCGGCCCGCAGCCCGCTTTGGACGAACTTCACGGACGCACAGCTGTCCGGCAGGTCCGACTCCGCGATCAGCGTCGTCATATTCGATTTCACGGAAATCCGGCGTGTGTCCCCAACGGCCATGTTTCCCCTTGCCCCCAATCAGCTTCCCCACAAGCTGGCAACCGGTCGGTCCGATGGACTATGACTGCCACTCCGATTTTTAGCAGCACAGAAAAGCCGCCCCGGAAAGTTAATAGTTCATTAAGAGCGAAGAATCTTCGTATCTGAGCGCTGAACTTATTCTGGTTTAGAACCGGGAGCGTCCCCGCTTATCCATCTTCACTCGAAGGGGGTTGTTGCCTACCCGAAGACGCGGCGCAGGATCGCCGTTGTGCGCTCCGCCGGGTTGCTGCGGATGGCGGCTTCTTCGGCGGCGATGAACTGGAAGACACCGCGCAGGCCGAACTCCACGCCGTGGCGCACCAGTTCCGCGCCCACGTCCAGGCCGGCCGTGCCGAGCAGAGCGGGCGGGGCCTGGCGTTCCAGCTCGTCGACCAGTTGCAGTGCGCCGGTCTGTCCCAGCGCGTCTTCCATGATGGGCGAGAAGAGGGCTGTCAGCCCGTCCGTCGTGCGGTCGCGCAGATAGTCTGTGGCCGCTGTGTCGGGACCGCGCACGATGGCGAGCGCGTCCTGGATGGTCAGGCCGCGAATGGCGTCGAGGAAGATGTTCGCCGCCGCCGGAACGGCCCGTTCCGCACCGCGGTTCAGCTGTTGCTCCAGTTCGCTGAGCAGGCCGCCCGCGCCGAGCGGGGCCAGGACGGACTGCACGTCGCGCAGCACGCCGGGCAGCGGAATGCGCACTTGCGGATTGCCGAAGAAGCCGTCCACGCGCCCCAGGCCGGACAGAGCATTGTCGACGCCGAAGCCCAACGCCTCGCGGATGCCCAGCGCCGCCTCGCCCTGCGTCAGCGCCCCGCCGCCCAGAACGCCCTCGATCAGCGCGGGGTCGAGCGTTTCGCAGGCGGCCAGAGGAAGGGCGGCAAAGGATGCAAGGAGCGTGCGGCGGTTCATTCGGTATCCTGTCTGCTGAAGCCATGACGGCGTTCCGCCATTTGCCATGTCAGCCGACCGTACACGATGCCTGCGATCATCATAGCGGGGATGAAGGACAGGCTGCCCAAGACAGACTCATCCCGGAAGACATAGAGGAACGCCGCCATCATCGATCCGGTCAGCACGCCCCACAGGCAGACACCGTAGACGAGGACATAGCGCGTCCGTCCGCCTTCGCGGACTTTGGCCCATTTCTCCGACGCCGTCACCGTCACCGGACGCTATCCCGTCTTGCGGTCCGCGAAGCGGGGCTCGCGCTTTTCCAGGAAGGCCCGCACGCCCTCTTCGCAATCGGGCGCGATGAAGGCTTTTTCCAGCAGGTCGCTTTCGGTCATGTGTGCGGCGAACGGAGCGGTCGTCTGCGTGCCGTGGCCCAGCATGGTGTCGCGCAGCAGGCGCTTGTTCTGCGACACGGCTTCGGGCGAGCAATTCACCGCGATGTCGCGGGCCAGCTCCATCGCGCGCGGCAGCACGTCCGCATTGTCGTGCAGTTCGGTGAACAGGCCGGAGCGCAGACCGTCTTCGGGACCGATGTAGCTGCCCGTCAGCGACCATTGCGACGCCTTGGAGAAACCGACCAGCTTGGGCAGGAAGAAGCTCGCCACGCCGTCGAAGACAATGCCCCGGCGCACGAAGGGGAAAGCGTATTTGGCGCGGTTGGCCGCGATGCGGATGTCGCAGGGCAGTGTCATGGTCAGGCCCACGCCGACCGCCGAGCCGTTGATGGCCGCGATGACCGGGGTGTCGAGCTTGGAGATGGCGAGGTTCAGCACCCCGCCCGTGTCGCGCGGCACGCCGTCGACCTTCTCGGCCTCGAAATCCAGTCCGGCCGACCCGAACCCGTCCGTGATGTCCGCACCCGCGCAGAAAGCCCGCCCCTGCCCGGTCAGCACGATGGCGCGCACGCTGTCGTCGCGTTCCAGTTCGTCGAAGACCTTCAACATGCGTTGGAAGACGGCGACGTTGAAGCTGTTCATCGCTTCGGGGCGGTTCATGGTGACGATGGCGACGGATGGGACGTCGGCGTCGCGCTGGCTCAGGACGATATCTTCGGACATTCACTCTCTCCTATTTTGCATCCGGCCTAGGCGGCTCCGACGGGGCCGTCCACGCGGCACACGCGCCCATCCGTCAGCGGATGGAGACACCGCGTATCCGCCTGCCCTCACACAGGCGTGATTTGAATAACTGAACCAATCGGTCCATATATCAGATCGACCACAGCGTCACAAACCCCAACGCTCCGAGGAGCCAGAGAAAGACCATGACCGACTTCACCCTCCACACGACCGACACCGCCCCGGCTGCCGCGAAACCCGTCCTCGAAAGCGCGCAGAAAAGCCTCGGCTTCGTTCCCAACCTGTTTGCCACCATGGCCGAAGCGCCCGCGCTCCTGAACGCCTACAGCCAGCTGGGCGAGTTGCTGAACCAGAGCAGCTTTACCGCGACCGAGCAGCAGGTCGTGCTGATGACCAACAACCGCCTGAACGGCTGCGACTACTGCATGGCCGCGCACACCACGATTAGCCAGATGAGCGGTGTACCCGCCGACGCAGTCGAGTCCTTGCGCGCCGGCACCGCCATCGCCGACCCCAAGCTCGAAGCCCTGCGCCAGTTCGCCATCGTCGTGAACGAGACGCGCGGCTGGCCCACGCAAGCCGACCTCGACGCCTTCTTCGCCGCCGGATACGCGCAGCAACAGGTCCTGGAAGTCGTCCTCGGCACGGCGTTCAAGGTGCTGTCCAACTACACCAACCACGTCGCGAACACTCCGCTCGACGCCGCCTTCCAGCCCAACGCCTGGACGGCCGCGGATGCCAATCAGGCCGCCTAGTCTCTCCTTCGTTCTAGGTTGCCACGCGCCGCCGCTCTCCTCCGGGCGGCGGCGTTGTTGGTTTCAATCTGAAGATCGTCCCCGGCATTCATTGCCGGGGCCTCCGCTTGGCTTTGAACCACGAAAGGTCCGGTCGGCGTGAGACCAATTTCGATAGAGGCCCCGGCAATAAATGCTGGGGACAATGGCTCTAACTGTTACGTTTTTCCCGCAGCTCCGCCCAGCGCTCCATCCGCTCCGCAATCGCGCGTTCGCGTCCTGCCCCCTTCGGCGCATACAGCGCGACCCGCTCCATCTCGTCCGGCCAGTAGTCCGCGCCAGAAAACCCATCCGCTGCGTCGTGGTCGTATTCATACCCCGCGCCGTAGCCGCGCGACTTCATCATCTTGGTTGGCGCGTGGAGGATGTT
>CAYULR010000104.1:712-8148 GCA_964445685.1 uncultured Algimonas sp. | reverse complement strand
GTCCAGCCCAGATCGACCAAGGCCCGGCCCGCATCGACGAAGTCGTTGAACGTGTTGACCTTGCCCGCCAGCTTCCCGGCCTCGTACCAGCCATAGCCCTTGGCCATGCCGCCACGGATATGGGCGATGGCGTAGACCACGCCCCGGTCCACCAGCGACAGCCGCGCGGTGCGGAAGTCGGCCGGGATGGTGTGCCCGTAGGAGCCGTAGCCATAGAGCAGCAGCGGGTTCGTCCCGTCCGGCTCCACGCCCTTTTTGAACAGCAGCGTGACCGGAACCGTCTCCCCGTCGCGCGCCTCGATCTCGATGCGCCGCGGCTCATAGCCTTCGGGGTCGTGGCCGCTCGGCACGGTCTGGCGGCGGATCAGCGTGCGCTCGCGCGTCGCCATGTCGTAGGCGTAGACCGAGGCCGGAGTGGTCGGGCTGCTATAGCTGTAGTGGATCGTCGTCGTATCGTACTCGTACCCGCCGACCAGGCCGAGCGAGTAGGCCGGCTCGTCCAGGTCGATCGCGTGTTCCTCGCCCGTCTCCATGTCGCGGATGACGATGCGTGGCAGCGCGTCTTCGCGCTCCAGCCGCACCATATGGCCGGAATAGGTTTCCAGGCCGAGGATCAGGCGTCCCGGAACGTGGTCGATGAAGGAAGTCCAGCTGGCCGGATCGCTCTGCTCTCCCAACGGCGTGTCGGACCGGAAGACCGCGAAATCCACCGCGCCCTGGTCGTTGGACAGGACGTAGGCCGCCCCGCCATGGGGCGCGACACCGTATTCCACGCCGCGTCGGCGGGGCGCGAAGCAGACCGGGGCGTCTTCTGGCGCATCGGACGGCACGGCCCAGACTTCGGAGGTCGTGTGGTCGTGCGCGCTGATGGTGATGTGCGCGTCGTCGTCTGAGCTCGCCACGCCTACGAAAAAACCCGGATCGGCTTCGTCGTAGACAGGCGCACCTTCGCCGTCCGCGCCGACCTTGCGGCGGCGCACGGCGGAAGGCCGCTGGTTCTCGTCGCGTTCGACCCAGAAAAGCGTCTCGGAATCCGAGCCCCAGACCAGCGCGCCCGCCGCCTTGTCGATGCCCGTGAAGACGGCCTCGCCTCCAACCGCAGGCTTCACATAGACATCGTTGTTCTCGGAGCCTTTCAGGTCGAGCCCGTAGGCCAGCCGAGCATGGTCCGGACTGTGGCTGACATCGCCAATGTCGAAGAAGCCCCCATCGCCCAGGTCCTGCGACAGCGCTTCGGCGTCCAGCATCACCTCGCCCGGTCCGCCGTCGCGCGGTTCGCGCATGTATGTGCCGTGTTCCTGCCCCGGTTCGAAACGGTGGTAGTAGCGCCACGGCCCGTCCGGCAGCTTGGTGGACGACCGCGCGGGTTCCAGCCGGGCCTTCATCTCCTCGAACAGTGTTTCTTCCAATTCCGACAACGGACCGAGCACCGACTTCGTGTAGGCGTTTTCCGCCTCCAGATGCGCGCGGATGGCTGGGTCCAACCGATCCGGTTCGCGCAGCACGGTCTGCCAGTTCTCGTCCTTCAGCCATGCATAGTCGTCCGTCCACTCATGGCCGAAGCGCGAGTTTTTGACGGGGCGCTTCATGGCCGTTGGAGTTTTTGTCTGAGGCTTCTGGGTCGGGGGCGTCTTCGTCGGGGGCGTGTGGGTCATGCGCGCGTCCCTAAGGGGGCGGTGACGGACTGTTAAGGGCTCTCCTTTACCTTTGGACAATCCTGACGGTGTTTTTGGCTGTCACCCAACGAGCGAGACCGGAGCCCCATGCAGCCGCCTGCCCCAATGCCGCAGACTGTGCCGCAAATGCAGACGGCCCCGCAGCCCGTCGCGCCGCCCTATCCGGCCCCTGTCGCTGTCACTGCCGCTGTCCCCGTTCAAACCGCGCCGCCCCTCCAGACGCCTGGTCAACAGAACGCGCCTGCCAAAGACACTCACGGTGAGACTCAGCCTGCGCCGGAAACGCCGCCGACCAGCGACGCCGTGCGCCGCCAGCTTGCCAAGCGCCTGGCCGATGCCATCTGCCTGCCCGCCTCCAAGCTGACCCCGCAGGAACGCCACATGGCGGGCGACGTGCTGGTGGAACTTCTGCGGTCCACCGAAGCCGATATCCGCGAAACGGTCGCCAAGCGCCTCGTCATGCTCAACGAAGCGCCGCGCACCCTGCTCGTGCTGCTGGCCAAGGACGACATTCTGATTGCGCGCCACGTTCTGGAAAACTCCAAGAGCCTGACCGACTCCGACCTCATCCAGATCGCCCGCAAGGTGAAGATGGAGCACCGCCTGATGATCGCGCAACGCCGCCATCTGTCGGACGCCGTCGTCGACGTGCTGGTCGAGTTCATGGAGGAGGACGTCGTCGAGACCCTCCTGAAGAACAAGGGCTCCAACTTGTCGGATACGGCGATCCAGCGCATCCTGGTCATGTCGCGGTCGCATCAACCCTATGTGGAACTGCTCGTGCGCCGGGACGAACTGCGACCCAGCCACGGGCTGACCATGTATTGGTGGGCGGATTCGGTGAACCGGCGGCGCATCCTGAAACGTTTCGCCGTGACCCGGCACGTGCTGCAGGACAGTTGCGGCGACCTTTATCCCCGCGCGGCCGCCGAAGGCTGGCAGGATAGCGGCGTGCGAAAGGCGCTGCAGTTCATCGAACGCCGCCAGCGCAACCGCAAAGCCGCCGAACGCTCACCCTTCGACCGGCTGGAAGACGTGGTCGCGGAAATCGGGCGCAGCGGCCTGACGCGCCAGACAACGGAAGAGCTGTCCTACATGGCGGGCATCAAACCCGCCACGGGTGCGCAGATCCTGACCGACCCGGGCGGGCAGCCCATCGCCATCCTGTGCAAGGCGCCGGGCCTGCGCCGCGAACATCTCGAAGCCCTGTGGCGCGGCATCGGCCGTCCGCTGGAGACGGAAGACGGCAAGACGGACCCGCACTTCGCCCGAACGCTGGAGGCCTACGACACGGTCTCGACCGACAAGGCGCAGACCGTGCTGCGGTACTGGAACTGGTCGCTGACATCCTCGCTCAGCCCGGAAGTGCTGGACTATATCCGCAAAGGCGTGATCCCGCGCGAAGAGGACTTCGGCGCAGCCGCCATCACGGCCGCCCTGGTCTTCTCGCATCGGCGGTGAGGCAGGCTTTCGCTTAGGCGACAACGACCCACGTCAATTCAAAGAAGGCCCCGGCAGTGAATGCCGGGGCCTCACTTACACTCCGACAGCCCTATTCCGGGATCAGCTGCCCGCGCTCATCCGTCAGCTGGAAGGTGATGCGCGTCTGCAGCCCTGTGCGAGTCACGGCGATCCCGTCCCGGATTTCCGGACGGTAGGTCCATTTCGTCACGGCCCTCACGGCGGCGCGCTCGAACAGGCTTTGCGAACAGCTGTTCGCCCGGACATTGAACGGCTTGCCGTCGGGGCTGATGTCGAACCCGACCTGGCAATGGCCGGACCGGTCCGCGCGCGGCGGCATGACGGGCGGAATGCGCACGAGCGGGGTCGGGTCGGTATCGCTGATGACCAGGTCGCGTCCCGTGGGCATGTCGATCTGCAGGTTCATCACCAGCTCCGGCTGCGAGGTGGACACGATCGGCTCGAGCGGCAGGTCCGTTGCCGGGATCTCGACGGCGGGCGGCGGCGGCGGCGTGTCCACGGCTTGGAGGGGCTCCGGCGGTATCCGGTCTTCGATGACGAAAATGTCCTCGACCGCGACGTTGATGTCGAACGATCCCAGCTCCACCACATCCTGCGGGGTGAACTCCTCCGCGATCAGAGACGTCATGAGCGCAAGCATCGCGACCGTCACAAGGGCCGCACCGATCATGGGCGCGCCTCTGCGTATCAGCTGGAGGGGAAAGGACGATGCCTTATCGCCGCCTCCCCGCAGCGAGGCACGGAACCCCGATGAGAAGCCTTTCGCCTGCCCTCCAGCATGTGCAAGCGCAGACGTGGACTCTGGGTCCAATCTCCCAGCGCCCTGATGCACAGCTCTCGACCGGTCTGCGCCCGGCAACACTGTGCCCAGTTTCCGGACAACGGAAAATACAGGTCCTAACATGCTCACTCTCCCAACTCTGTTATAGATATACTATAACATAACTGACTTCCGAACGCTATATGTTGGCATGAAAAAACCCAGCCGGGATGCGGCTGGGTTCTCGAAATCTGGAATGTCCGGCGGGTTGCCGGGCCGGGACCTACTCGGTCGTCGTACGGACGTAGAGTTCGTCATACTCCGCCTTGAAGGGCAGACAGGCCTCGTCGTCGAGTTCGAACTCACCGCCCGCGAAGACGATGTTGTCATATTCGAGCTTGATCTTGGAGAAGCAAAGTTCCTTCTCGACGTTGATCTCGAACAGGCAGCGGTTGATGAAGCCTTGCTCTTCGTTCTCGACGAAGCTGATCCACTTGCGTGCATTGCGCGACTCGCGGGAGCCGGTCGGCACCTTGCGGAACGCCGCGATGGCCTGCTGGCGGATCTTGCTGATCGGCGCCTGGGCGATCTCGGCCTTCACGGCGGAGCGATTCTCTTCATAGGTCTTGAAGTTGTAGTTGCCGCAGTCGAGGCGCGGTGCCGTCTGCGTAGAGTCGTAGCGGCAGTTCGCCACCTGCATCCAGGATTTGCCCGCATCATAGCCGCGCGAGATGGCCTGCTGGAAGGACGACTCCGCCTGCTGGCAGTTGCCTTCATTGTAGTGCGCTTCGCCAAGTGCCGCGTAGAGCTTGGCGGAGTTGGAGGACTGCGCCGCCTCTTCGAGAACCGGGATGGCTTTCTTGTACTCCCGCGCCGTGCGGTAGTATTTGGACAGCTCTTCGAGGTTTTCCGGCGAACGGGTGATCCGGCCGCTATTCATCTCGCGCTCGAGGATCTGCGCTGCCTGGAAGGGCATCTCGTAGAACGAGTAGTACTGGACGACCTTCTTGATGTCCTGTTCCGTGTTCAGCGCGCCACCGAGGTAGAGCATCTTGTTCACTTCGAACGCATCCTGCTCGCGGCCGCCATTGCCGAGCATGGACGCCCAGCTGTTCCACAGCGTGTTGTCTTCCGGCCACTTCTGGATCATCTGCTTGACGATGTCGGCCTGTTTCCCGGGCATGCCCAGATTGTTGTACAGGAAGTTCAGCAAGTCGAAGTGCTTGCGCTCCTTGGGCGACGCGCTGTTGAACCACTTCTCCGCCCACGGCAGGGCGCGGCGGTAGTCTTCGGCTTCCACCCAGGCCTGGGTCAGCAGCTCGACATAGGAGGTCTTCTCCTGGCCGCCTTCGCGCAGATACTTTTCGAGCGCTTCGGCGCCTTCGCGGAACTGGCCGTTCACGATCAGCAGCTGGGCAACGATGACCTTGATGTTGTCGACTTCGTTGGGAAGCAGACCGCCGGAGGAGATGGCCGAGTTGAAGGACTGGAGCGCGCGAGCGGTCTGGTCCGTGTCGTTATAGGCCTGGCCCATCATCTGATGGATGATCGAGCGCTCATACGGGTTGAGCGGTTTGTCGGAATTCAACAGCGCCTGCAGGATCGTGATGGCGCCGGCCGGGTTCGTCGTCAGGATTTCCTGGGCTTCGAACACTTTCTCGCCGGCTGCGGCGGAGAACTGGCGGCCTTCGGTCGCGGCTTCGTCCTGGGCGAACGCGGTGCTCACCGAGGCCGGGGCCAGAAGGCCGAGCGCGGCAACGGACAGGCAGGTCGCGCCGAGGAGTTCGGCGGAGCGGCGGAGCGATGTCTTGCGGTTACGGTATGTCATGGATGTCTCCCGTCTGGTCTTATCGAGACGGCGACCCTGACGTCCAGCTGGACCGCCGTTCTTAGTGGGACCGCTGATCCGGTCCCGTTGGTTCTTGAGCTCTATATGGAGATCGAACCGGACTGGCGCGAGAGGGACACCCCGTCGCACACCGTTAAGAATTGGACAGCCGGGGCGAACCCCGGCCGGACCTCTCCCCTATTCGGGGATGATGTTGCCGCGCTCGTCGGCGAGGCGGAAGGTGATTTTGGATTCCACACCCGTACGACCGACCGGACGACCGTCCTGAATCTTGGGGTTGTACTTCCACTTCTGCACCGAGCGGATCGTCGGACGTTCGAAGAGCGACTGCGTGCAGTAGGTCGCCGTGACATCGAAGGGCTGGCCTTCCGGGCTCACATTGAAGCGGACCTTGCAGTGGCCGGACTTCTCGGCGCGCGGCGGCATGATCGGCGGGATACGCACGAGCGGCTGTGCGTCGCGGTCGGACACGGTGATCTGGAACTGCGAGCGGTCGATCTCAGGCGCTTCGAACTCCGGCACGGCACCTTGCAGTGACGCGATGGGTTCTGCCGGACGGTCGGCTTTCTGGCGCTCGATCTGCGGCGGCGGCGGCGGCGTCTCGATCTTCTTGATCTCGGCGATCTTGGTTTCGCGCTCCAGCAGCTGGACTTCCTCGACCTTCGGGTTGATCTCGAAGGAGGCGAGCTCAAGCTTGTCCTGCGGTTTGAACTCTTCGGAGATGAGGCTCATCATCAGAACGAAGAGGACGACGGTGACGAGTGCGGCCGGAATAACGGCCAACCAACGCATGAATCCCATAGCTTTCTTTCCTTTCTAGTCCTTGGCGACGCGGCCCGGGGGCTACTCGGTCCCCACGCGCGTCGTGACACCCAGGTCCTGAAACAGTTCCTGAACCCCCATGACGGTTCCAACGTCCGCATCGCGGTCGGCCTGGATGATCGCGTTCGCTTTCGGCGTTTCGTCTCGAAGCGCGGTCAGGACCGGGCGGATTTCCTCGATCTTGTAGGGACGCTTGTCGATCCAGACGTTCGACGCGCTGTCCACGGCGACGAGAATGGTGGGGTTCCACTCCGCATCGGTCGTCGCTTCCGGCTCGAGCGGGTCAAAGCCAGGCGTTTTGACGAAGACGGACGTCACGATGAAGAAGATCAGCATGATGAAGACGACGTCCAGCATGGGCGTCATGTTGAGCTCTGTGCCCTCGTCTTCGATCACGGTGCGGGAACGGCGTGCCATAGTGTTACCTTATATCATTCGTAGGCGGGACTTGCAAGGGCCACGCGCAGCGAGGCCGTCCCGGTCATGTCGGTCGGAGGGAAAACCCCTTACGCCGCGCCCTCGATCACTTCGATCTTGGACTGCATGCCGCGGCCATCGACCCCGTCCTTCAGCTGCACGAGGATGTTGTGCTTGGCGTCGGGATGGAAGCGCAGGATCACGGACGCGCCCGGCTTGTCGGCCAGCTGGCGCTCGATGCGGGCCAGCACACCCGTGCAGGGCGAACGCAGGCCGTCGACGGAGCACTGGCTGTTCTCGTCCACGTAGACGGTGATGGCCGGCGGGCTGTTGGGCGGCGGCGGCTGGTCTTCCGGCGGAGGTGGAGGCTGGGTCAGGTCCAGTCCGGTTTCATCGAGGAACACGGCGGTCACGATGAAGAAGATGAGCA
>CAYULR010000104.1:0-702 GCA_964445685.1 uncultured Algimonas sp. | reverse complement strand
ATCGACGTCGGCTTCGTCGTCATTGCTGCGGCGGCGGTTGCGTCTCATGGCAGGCGTCCTTTCCGGTTTACAGTCTTAGGCGACGACGACGGGGCCGCGATCGACCACGAGTTCATCGGCGAAGCGAGCCGTCTCGCGAGCGCTCCAGCGCGGCAGGACGGTGGAGAAATACAGGCCCGACAGGGCGGCGAGCATGCCGGCCATGGTCGGGATGGTGGCCCGGAACACGCCGCCAGCCATCAGGCGGGCCGACGAGGAGCCGGAATAGGCCAGCACGTCGAACACGTCGATCATGCCGGTCACCGTGCCGAGCAGACCCAGCAGCGGCGCGAGGGCGACCAGCGTCTTGATGAGCGACACGTTGGAAATCGTGCGTTCCTTGACCTGGCTGATCATCTCGTCGCGGATGGCGAGAGCGCGCCAGGAGGAGCGGTCGGTGCGGGCATCCCATTCGGACTTGAGACGCGCTTTCATCGGCTTGTGCGCGATGAGGTAGTAGGCGATCCGCTCGAGGATGAAGGTCCACATCACGAAGATGAGGATCGCGATCGGGATCAGAACGGGTCCGCCCTGTTGCAGGAAGCTCTGAAGGCCGCCGATAATGTTGCCCATTGGGGTCGTCCTTTGTCCGGTCGGTTGGGCCCGGTTCGGTTCGGGGAGAAGAATGGCGGGCCGGCCCCGCCATCTTCGCAAGGGGTCGGC
>CAYULR010000103.1:0-8200 GCA_964445685.1 uncultured Algimonas sp. | reverse complement strand
ACCCACGACCCTCACCTTGGCAAGGTGATGCTCTACCACTGAGCTACGCCCGCATCGCAGTCGTCGAAGCCGGGCCTATAGAAAAGCGTTCGCCGTCTTGCAACACCGAGATTTGAGAATTTGCAGATTTCCGCATACGGCCTGCACATGAGCGCTCAACATCCCGACGAACCCCGCCTCTACGACCTGCTGGACGAATTGGGCATCGAATACAGGACCGAGGAACACGAGGCCGTCTTCACCGTCGAGGAGGGCCATGCCGTCAAGGCGCGCCTGCCGGGCGGGCATTCCAAGAACCTGTTCCTGAAGGACAAGGCCGGGCAGTTCGTGCTGATCAGCGCGCTGGGGGAAACGCCCATCCGGCTGAACCGGCTGCATCCGCATCTGGGCGTCAAACGCCTGTCCTTCGGCAAGGAGGACGCGCTGTTCGAGCATCTGGGCGTGCGGCCTGGATCAGTGACGGTCTTTTCCGTCATGAACGACGCGCCGGGCGCGGTGCGCCTCGTGCTCGACAAGGCCCTGTTCGATCACGAGCACGTCTGGTTCCACCCGCTGCGCAACACGGCGAGCGTGCGCGTGAGGCCGGATGCGTTGCTGGCGTTCGCCCGCGCGACCGGGCACGAACCGACGGTCCTGGACCTCGGCGCGCTGTCGCAGGACGGCTAGGTCAGCAGCGTCTCTTCCGGCCGTGCCGGAACGACGGGCGGCGGCGGCGCGGAGACGGGGGGAACGGCGCGGCTGGCCTGGCGCAACGCGACCGCGCTTCGCTCCACGACGGTATGCGCGCGCAGCGGGGCGAAGATGTGCGCGTCCTGCGATTCGGACGGTCCGAAGCTCAGCACGGCCACGCCTTGCGACGGCGGCAGGGCGGAGAGGCGCTGCGCCATGTTTTCGCCGGACGCCGTCTGCAGGCGCGTATCCACCAGCACCAGGTCCGGCGCGACACCCGCGCGAAGGCGCTGCGCCAGCAGATCGAGCGCGGCATCCGGCTCGGCCCAGTTCTCCGTCGCCGCGCCGTAGCGCGAGAACAGAGCCTGCAGCGACCAGTGCTGGGCGGGGCTGCGGGTCAGCAGTGTCAGGCGGCGTCCCTTCAGCGAGGCCGCCGCGCGGTAGTGCTCGTCCAGGTCGGACGAATCGTTCAGCACCGCG
The DNA here is from genome assembly GCA_964445685.1 of uncultured Algimonas sp. Lineage (GTDB taxonomy): Bacteria > Pseudomonadota > Alphaproteobacteria > Caulobacterales > Maricaulaceae > Litorimonas. Next base: position 7,051 of record CAYULR010000103.1, on the reverse strand, counting down.
ACCGGCAGCGCCACGTCGAAGCCGAAGACCGAGCCTTCGCCCGGCACGCTCTGCGCGATCAGCTGCCCATCCATCAGGCGCACGAGGTCCTTGCAGATGGCCAGACCCAACCCCGTGCCGCCGTAGAGCTTCGACGTGCCGGAGGTGGCCTGGCTGAACTTGTCGAACATGGCGTCGACCTTGTCGCTGTCGATGCCGATGCCGGTGTCGGCCACACGAACCGCGATCGGGCGGCCCGCCCCCGCCTCGCCCGGCGCGGCGTTCGGGTTCCCGTCCCCGCGCGTCACGGAAATCAGCACGGAGCCTTCCTTCGTGAACTTCACCGCGTTGCTGGCCATGTTCAGCACGACCTGGCGCAGGCGCACCGCGTCGCCCACCAAGCTTTCGGGCAGAAGCGGATCCACGAAGGTGGCCAGATCGACCCCGTCGGCCAGCTTGGGCGCGACGAGCGCGGCGATGTCCTCGACCAGGGCGCGCAGTTCGAACGGCGCGGGGTTGAGGGTGAGCTGCTGCGCCTCGATCTTCGAGAAGTCGAGAATGTCGTTGATGATGACGAGCAGGTTTTCGCCGGATGTGCTGATGATCTCGGCATACTGGTCCTGGGCGGGGGTCAGCCCCGTGCCGCGCAGCATGTCGGTCATGCCAATGATGCCGTTCATGGGCGTGCGGATCTCATGGCTCATATTGGCGAGGAATTCGGATTTGGCGCGCGCGGCCGCCTCGGCATCCTCGCGCAGCTTGCGAAGGCGGGCGGCACGGTAGACCATGCTCTTGCGCAGGCTCATAGCGACGAAGGCGTAGGTCGGCAGGAACAACAGCGTCATCAGCGCCACGCCGGGCGAGCCATGGGACATCGCCAGGCGCGCCATCAGCACGATGCAGAACACGAAAGCCGCGATCATGGGCCAGAGCACGGCATGCATGAAGCGCCGGTCGTGCGAGAAGAAGAAACCCTGGAAGATCATCACCATGGCCAGATAGAGCGCGCCCATGAAGCTTTCCGGGCCCAGATCCGTCATCAGCAGCAGCGGCGCCGGAAGGGCGAAGACGGCGCTGATCAGCACACTGGACGCCAGCATGGCACGCCGCGCCCACGGCTCGTCCGCGCGCTCGTGCAGGTGCGCGTAGGTCAGGCGCTCTATCGCGATGCAGGCCAGGGAGGCTGCGAGCAGCGCGACCCCGACCGCCATGCCGACGCTGACCCCGACCAGGATGCCCAGCAGCCCGCAGGCGGACAGGCGCACGACCAGGCTGAGCCTGACCAGCAGGTGCATCTTGGTAAAGGGCGGGTGTTTGCGGCGCTCCGACATCAGGGACCGGTAACCCCGAAATGGCAAACAAGTGGTTTAGCCCGTGTATTCCTTTGCCTCACTTTCGCGCGACTTTGGGGGTCTCCGGTTGACCTTTGGCGTGTATCGCCCATCTAGCGCGGCATGACCGATACACTCGTAAAAGACTCTTCCGACCTTTCCTTCATGTCCGACGTCATCGAGACGTCCAAGGAGACGCCCGTCGTGGTGGACTTCTGGGCGCCATGGTGCGGGCCGTGCAAACAGCTCATGCCCGCGCTGGAACGCCAGGTGAAAGCCGCCGAAGGCAAGGTGCGCCTCGTCAAGATCAACATCGACGAAAACCCCGGCGTGGCCGGGCAGCTCGGCGTGCGGTCCATCCCGGCCGTCTTCGCCTTCAAGGACGGCCAGCCCGTCGACGGCTTCATGGGCGCGCAGCCTGAGAGCGAGCTTTCCAAGTTCATCGCCCGCCTGTCCGGCGAGAGCGACCCGGCGGAAGAAGCGCAAGCCCTCGTCCAGCGCGCGGGCGACAGCCTCGCCGCTGGCGACCCGGGCGGCGCGGCGCAGGACTTCGCCCAGGCGCTGCAGCTCGACCCGGAAAGCGGACCCGCCCTGGCGGGCCTCGCGCGCGTCTATCTGGACACGGGCAACCGCGACATGGCGGTGGAGATGGTGGAAAGCGCGACGGGCAAGCTGGCCGAGCATCCCGACGTGGCGTCCATCCGCTCGGAACTGTCGCTGGGCGAAGGCGCGCCTGCCGCGGATGCGCCCGCCGAAGAGGACACGGAGCTGCGCGATGCGGAGGCGTCCGTCGCCGCGAACGAAGGCGATCTCGACGCGCGCCTGCGTCTGGCCAAGGCGCTCGCCGCGCGCGGCCGCCGGGGCGAAGCGGTGGACCACCTGATCCATTCCATCGGCGCGGACCGCACCCATGACGACGAAGCGGCCCGCAAGTTCCTGCTGACCATCTTCGAAGCCGAAGGCCCGGAGAGCGAGGTCGCCATAGACGGCCGCCGCCGTCTTTCCTCCATCCTGTTCGCGTAAGACCACGTACACAGGCTGAATGAGCGCCCATTACAAATCCCTCGCGCGGCGCACCACGCCGTCGCGCATCCCCATCTTCCCGCTGGGCGGGGCGGTTCTGCTGCCCGTCTGCGACCTGCCGCTGAACATCTTCGAGCCGCGCTATCTGAACATGATCGACGACGCGCTGAAGGGCGACCGACTGATCGGCATGGTGCAGACCACCGATGACGGGATCGCGGACGTCGGCGGGCTGGGCCGGATCATCCAGTTCTCGGAAACGGACGATGGGCGCTACCTGATCGTGCTGAAGGGCCTTCGCCGCTTCCGCATCACCGCAACGCCCGACGTGTCCTCCCCCTATCGCCAGGCCGACGTGAATTATGACGGGTTTGACGAAGACCCAGACCTTCACGCCGTGCGCCAGACCAGCGAAGCCCTGTCGGAAACGGGCCGGTCGGACCGCGCCGCGCTGACGGTCGCCATGAAGGCGCTGGCCAAGGCGGTCGGCGTGGAGGTCGACTGGACCGCGCTCGCGGAAATCCCACTGCCCGTTCTGGTCAACCAAGCCGCCATGATCAGCCCGTTTTCGGCCGTGGACAAGCAGTCCCTGCTGGAAGCGCAGACATCGGATGAGCGCCGCCGCTTGCTGATCGGGCTGATGCACCTCTATGCCTCCGGCGGGGCGGGCGATGCGCGCACGCAACCGACGCAGTAGTTTTTCGCAGTAGCCTCTCCATGACCGAGCCCACCAAAGCCGTTCCCGACCCCAAGATGCTGGGCGTCCTGGTCTGTCCGAAGACGCGCGGGCCGCTGAGCTACGACGCGCAGGCGAACGAGCTGATCAGCAAGACGGCGAAGCTGGCCTACCCCGTGCGCGACGGTGTTCCGATCCTGCTGGTGGAGCGCGCGCGAGCCCTCTGAGTCCAGACTCGCCGGGAACATCCGCCGCCCTGCGGGCGTTGGACCGGCATGAGATCACTTAACCAGAAGCAAAAGACCGCCGCCGGATCGCCCGGCCTGAAGTTCATCGCCGTCAGCGCCGTCGCCGTGACGACCGCCCTGTTCTCGGCCCCTCACGCCACCGCCGCGCCGCACACTCCGCTTACCCGCACGGACGCCCCGGCCGCGCCCGCCGAAGCCCTGCTGGGCGACCCGCGCGGTCCGGCCATCGCCGCCGCCATTGAAGAGCGCGTCATGGACGGCCGCATCGATACGCTGCTCGGCGAGCATGTCTCGCCCGGCGCGAAGGTCGCTGCGCGCACGGCCTACGCTCAGGGCGTCTTCGCCCCGATCTGGACGGAAAGCTCCGCCAAGGCGCTCCTGGAGGCCAATACGCGCAAGTCCGGCTTTACGAACCGCCAGTTGCGCAAGCTGGTCAAGCAGCGCTTCGACGGCTCGGACGCGAAAGCCGCCGAAGCCGACCTGAAGCTCACCGCCGCCTGGATGCGCCTTGCCTCGGTCAAGAGCGACGGCCTGTCCGACGAAGGCGAGATGGTGAAGTCCACGCCCGCGCGCATCACGCGCTCCGACCTCGTCATGTCCCTGCGCGACGCCGGGCAGAACGATCCCATCGCCGCCATGTCCAGCGTGTCCGAACGCCCGCCGCAATACCGCGCGCTGGAAGCCAAGCTGAAAGACTACATCCAGTTCGCGGAAAATGGCGGCTGGAAGCAGATCCGCGACGATGATGAGATGCTGGAACCCGGCATGAGCGACCCGCGCGTACCCGCGCTGCGCCAACGTCTCGCGGCCGAAGGCTATGTGGAGCAGTCCCCGTTCCAGCCCATTTACGCCGCCGTGAACGCCGCCGACGCCGACGTTGATCCGACCTATTACGACGACGCGCTGGTGAAGCGTGTCGAAGTCTTCCAGGCCGCGCACGGCCTCGCGCAGGACGGCGTCCTCGGCCCGGCCACGTTGGCCGCGCTGAACGAGTCGGTGGAAAGCAAGATCGACCGTATGGAACGCGCCATGAACTACTGGCGCGAAAACGCCGACCCGGGCGAGCGCTACATCTGGGTGAACATCCCGTCCTACCGCGCCGAAGCGTGGACGGGCGATCGCCGCGACATCGCCATGGACACGATCGTGGGCAAGAAACGCACGCCGACGACCGCCTTCTCCGACGAGATCGAATATGTCGTGGTGAACCCGAAATGGTTCCTGCCCATCGGCCTGTTCAAGCGCCAGAAGCTGCGCAAGCTCCGCAAGGATCCGGGCTATGCCGCGGCGAACAATTACGTCGTCTACAACCGCGCGTCGGGCGAGGAACTCGACCCCTACGCTGTCGACTGGACCGAACCGGGCATCGCCCGCACCATCAAGATGGTGCAGACGCCCGGCCCGCACAACGCGCTCGGCCAGCTGAAGATCATCTTCCCCAACAAGCACGCCATCTATCTGCACGACACGCCGTCGCGCCACCTGTTCGACCGCGACGTTCGCGCCCTGTCGTCGGGCTGCATCCGCCTGGACGATCCCGTGAAGATGGCGAACTGGCTGACGGACGGCGATACAGGCGTAGCGACCAACGTCTTCAACGCCACGCTGGAGAGCCGGGAGCGCGAGCGCTTCTACCTCGACAAACATGTGCCCGTGCACCTGACCTACCTGCCCGCCGTGGTGAACCCGGACGGCCAGGCGGAGTTCCCGGCCGACATTTACGGAGAGTTCACGAAGCCAACCCTGGCGAGCGGGACCTATGCCGACCATTTAGAGACCGACGATGCACGTGAGCTGCTCGTCGATACGGACGACACGACCAGCGCGGCTGGTCAGGGGACCAGAACACTTCAATAGTATGATTTCGCCACTTAAACCGCTTCTCGCGGCAGCGCTTTTCGCTCCTTTCCTGGCCGGGACCAGCTTGGCCGGCAGCGCGACGATCAGCGACGCCCCCATCCTGCGCACCGGCATGTCCACCGCGCCCGACGACGCCTACCGCCCACGTTTCGACCAATGGTTCGAGACCGTGATGCCCGGCGAACGGCTGGGCCTGGAGCTGCCGCCCGGACACACGCTCACCATCGACGGGGAGCGCTGGACGCCGGATTGGCGCGCACCGACGGATCCGCAGACCCTCACGGCGGAGCTGAGCTCTGCCGGGAAGACGGTCGCGTCGGTCAATGTCTTCGTGCTGGAACCGCACGCCAACAAGGACGCCAAGGGCTGGATCAACGGCTACCGCATCGGCTCCTACCCGAAGGATCCGCCTGAAGGTTTCATCAAGCTGTCCGGTCCCGAAGACCGCCAGCACGCCTTGTCGCCGCATTTCAAGCTGGGCCAGTTCCTGTGCAAGCAGCAGCCGGACCATTGGCCGAAATACGTGCTCGTCAGCCAGAACAACATCCTGCGCCTCGAAGCGCTGCTTGCTTCGCTCAATGACGACCGCACGACAGACGCGCAGACCTTCTTCGTGATGAGCGGTTTCCGCACGCCCTTCTACAACACGGCCATCGGATCGGCGCGGTTCTCGCGCCACATGTATGGCGACGCGGCCGACATCTATGTCGACGTGAAGCCGCGCAACGGCACGATGGACGACCTGAACCGGGACGGCAAAGTCAACAAGGCGGACGCGAACTTCCTCTACGACTACGCGCAGAAGCTCTACACGCGCCGCACCGACCTGCCCAAGGGCGGCATCGGAGCCTACCGCGCGAATGCCGTGCGCGGGCCGTTCGTCCACGTGGACGGACGCGGCACCAAGGCCCGCTGGGGACGCTAGCTAGAGCGCGGCGACTGGGTCGCCGCTGCTCTCCACGCTGTTCAGGTAGCGCGCGCCCCACTCCGGCAAACCCGGCTGCGCAGCCGTTCCCGCGATCCAAGGCCCCATCGCCGCGCGGCGCACGAGCTTGCCAATACGCCGCCACTCCGGATCGTAGCGCCACCGCTCGCGCCGCCTCTTGGCGGGTGCGTGGGCGTCGAACTCCCTTTCCATCAGCGCCGTGAACCGCGCGAAGAAACGCAGCGTTAGCGGGACGTCGCGGACGCGCCAACGCTTCGGATAGAGATGTCGGTAGAGCTTCGCCGCCGTCGCCTCGTGTTCGATCTCCTCGCAGAAATGCCAGAGCAGAAGCGCCGATACGCGCGGGTCGGCCTGGTCGAACAAGGCGCTGCGCTCCGCGATCATGTGGCGGCCAATGGCGGGCAGTACGCCTTCCAAAAGCGCTGCGAACCCTAGCCGCGACTCCAGCAATCGGTCTCCGAACAGCTCTTCACATAAAGCCTCCACCCGGTCGGGCACGTCGACCAGGTCGGGATGCGCCGCGATCAATGCTTTCACATGCTGCTTGTGCGCGGCGGAGTGCATGGCTTCCTGCGCGATGAAGTCCCGGCATTCACGCTCCAGCGCCGCGTCCCCGATCAATGGCAGCGCGTCCTTCACCGCGCGGCAGACCATGCGTTCGAATGCGACCGCACCGAAGCTGGTCGCATTGCCGATGGCGGACAGGGCCGCGCTGGGATGCCAGTGGAAGCCTACGCCGTCGAAGTCGATGGAGACGCGACGGACAGTCAGTGGAGATGCGGGAGGCGGGGATGCGGCTTCGTTACTCATCAGCCCCATAGCGGTTGAGCCGCCCTTTGCGTTCCCCGGTCCGGTTGACGCAGGCCGACCCGCTGCCCACATCACGCTCATGAGCAAACAAGACGATTATCTGAACGAACGCTGGCGCAGCACGACCATCCTGTCTGTCCGCAAGAACGGCAAGGTCGTGGTGGTCGGCGACGGCCAG
>CAYULR010000102.1:7579-8245 GCA_964445685.1 uncultured Algimonas sp. | reverse complement strand
CACCTGCAGCATGGCAAGCTGACGATGTATTCGGGTAATTACGAACAATTTCAACGCCGCCTGGCAGAACGCAACCGCCTCGACATGGCATTGGTCGCCAAGCAGGAAGAAGAGCGCCGCAAGCTGCAAGCCTTCGTGGACCGGTTCAAGGCCAAGGCGTCCAAGGCCAAGCAGGCGCAGAGCCGCGTCAAGCGCTTGGAGAAGATGGAGCCGATCGCGACCATGGTCAGCGACCCCATCGCGCCCATCGACCTGCACGGCCCGGAACGGCTGCTATCCCCGCCCATGGTACGCTTCGACGAAGCCGCGCTCGGCTACGGCGAGACGACGATCCTGCGCAACATCAACCTGACGGTCGATCCGGACGACCGGATCGGTCTGCTGGGCCGCAACGGCGAAGGCAAGACGACCTTCGCCAAAGGCCTGCTCGGCATATTGGAGGCGCAGACCGGGCACATACGCAGCCACAAGAAGATGCGCGTCGGCTATTTCGCGCAGCACGAGGTGGACGCGCTGAACACGAACCACTCCGCCTATGACCATATCGTCGAGCTGATGCCCGACGCGACCGAAGCCGAACGGCGCGCGCGCCTCGCCCAGTTCGGGCTGGGCGCGAAGAATGCGGAAACCCCAGCGGGCGACCTGTCGGGCGGCGAGAAAGCGCGG
>CAYULR010000102.1:0-7569 GCA_964445685.1 uncultured Algimonas sp. | reverse complement strand
GTTCTCGCTCATCGGCTTCCACAAGCCGCACCTGCTGGTGCTCGACGAACCGACCAACCACCTCGACATCGACAGCCGCGAAGAGTTGGTGCGCTCGCTCAACAGCTATTCAGGCGCGGTGCTGCTGATCAGCCACGACCGCGCGCTGCTGGAAGCGACGACGGAACGGCTCTGGCTGGTCGATGGCGGGGCGGTCACGCCCTACGCCGGGACGCTGGACGACTACCGCGAGGAACAGGCGGAACGCGCCAAGCCGGAGAAGAAGGAAAAGGCCGATACGGGGCCGAGCAAGGCGGACGAGCGCAAGGCGCGCGCCGAGGCGAGGAAGTCCGTCGCGCCGCTGAAGCGCGCGTCCGAGCGGCTGGAGAAGGACCTGGACCGCGCGACGCGGATGCTGGCCGATATCGACACCGAACTGAGCGATCCCCGCCTGTTCGAGGATGACCCGGAGCATGCAGTCGCGCTGGGCAAGGACCGGGGGCAGTGCGCGAAGCGGATCGAGAGCCTGGAGGAGCGCTGGATGGAGGCGCTGGAGGCCTACGAGACGGCGAAGGACGAGGCGGGGTTGGATTAACCTTAGAGCCTTAAGCCCAGCTTCTTCCTTCCCCCGATGGGGGAAGGTGGCGCCGCGACAGCGGTGACGGAAGGGGGCTGAGCGATTGGGCAGAGCAATCAACCCTGCCGCCCCTCTCCGCCGCTTTGCGGCACCTCTCCCCAACGGGGAGAGGAAGTGTTTGAAGTTAGGTTATGATCTCCTGCTGCGCAGGAGGCCGCTCGCAGTGCTCGCGGTGACTCGCTATTTTCGATTATCAATCGAAAATTTCCGGCCAAGGCCGAAACCGCTAAATCACCTGCACGTCCTTGATCGGGCTGTCCGGATCGAAATACCCCTTCTCCTTCGGGAAACTCACCTCGATCATCTTCATAACCGCTTCATACGCCTGACCGCGCATCGGCTCCGGGACCAGCACCTCGTTCGTCTCGTCGCGCAAGCACTCGTACAGGTTCTCCAGCGTGATCCGTTTCATGTGCGGGCAGAGATTGCAGGGACGCACGAAATCCACGCCCGGGTTGGCCATGGCGACATTGTCGGACATGGAACACTCGGTCAGCAGGATGACCTTGGCCGGATTGTGGTCGCCCACATAGTCGCTCATCGCCTTTGTGGAGCCGGTGAAGTCGGATTCTGCGACCACTTCCGGCGGGCATTCCGGGTGGGCCAGCACGACCACGCCCGGGTTGGCGGCGCGCATTTCGCGCACGTCTTCGGCGGAGAAGCGCGCATGGACCTCGCAGCGGCCATGCCAAGCGATGATCTCGATGCCCGTCTGGCGCGCGACGTTCTTGGCCAGGAACTCGTCCGGCAGCATGATGACCTTGTCCACGCCCCACTCGGCGGCGATGTGCTCGACGATGGCGACGGCGTTGGACGACGTGCAGCAAATGTCGCTCTCGGCCTTCACGTCGGCGGACGTGTTGACGTAGGTGACGACCGGCAGGCCGGGATAGCGCTGCTTGATCAGGCGTACGTCCGCGCCCGTGATGGAACTGGCCAGCGAACAGCCCGCCCGCATGGACGGGATGAAGACGCGCTTGTCCGGGCAGAGGATTTTCGACGTTTCCGCCATGAAATGCACGCCGCCCTGGATGATCATGTCGGCTTCGGTCTTGGTCGCCTCGATGGCGAGGCCGAGGCTGTCGCCGCGGTAGTCGCCGACCAGCGCGAAGATGTCCGGCGTCATGTAATTGTGCGCCAGCACGACCGCGTTCTTCTGTTTTTTCAGCGCATTGATCGCGTGGACGAGCGGCGCGTAGGCAGGCCATTCGAACTCGGGGATGAAGTCGCTGACCTGCTCGTAAAGATGGTCCGTCGCGGCCTTGACCTCGTCCGTGTAGGGCAGGTCCTTGGGGAAGCCGTCAATGTCGTTGCCGGGTACGGCGCAGACGCCGTTGGGCACTTCGAGCGTCTGCCCGATCCAGTTTCCATCTTCCCAGTTGAGGAGTTCCTTGCCCATGTGTGGCCTTCTTCGTGAGGTAGCGGGACCCCCGATATAAGGCGGAAAGCACGCGCGCGCCAGAAAAGCTGGCGAGAGGCGGCTATGCGTTCAAGTGCGGTTAAGCAAACACGAACGGCAAGGCGAGCACGAGCAGCGCGGAAATCAGCCCCACGGCGATTGTCGTGTTAGAAAAGCGGCTGGCAGGCTTCGGGACACGGCGGTCCTGGAAACGCCCGGCAAACCCGAACGCGATGGCCAGCACGGCGGCCACGATGGCGATGAGCTGCTGCGTCGCGGTCGACGGCCCGACCGTGGCGTCATAGGCTCCGCCCGCAAACCCCAGGAGCAGGTTCAGCGCCAGGAGCGCGGCGACGAGAGCGCTGGTCAGGGCCAGCCCGTTGATGACGGCTCGCATGGTGTCTCCACTTCTTGCATCAGGAGCGCGGCGCTTGGCGCAATCCGGTGCGCGGCGTCAAGACGCGGGGCTTTGCGTTCGTGCAGGTGTGGCGCGGAGCCTTGCCGGGCGCTAAGGGCGCGCCATGTTGAAGCGTGCGCTCTACCATCTCTTCGTTCCCATGGGCCGGACCGACCGACAGACTTTCTGGCTGACGCTGGCGGGATTCGCGGTCCTGGTGACGGTGTTCAAATGGGGCCTGTTCCAGCACGACACGTCGGGAGCCTTCTACTTTTGGGGCTTTCTGATCTGGATGGTCATGCTGTTCTGCGGGATGTTCGCGATCTACGGCAAACGGCTGAAGGATTTCGGCCGGTCGGTCCTGCCGATCATCACGCTGATCGCGCTCATTCTCATCGTCATGATCGTCATCATGCTCAGCTATGGCGGGGCGGAATATTTCGAGGCCTACTCGCAATATGACCGCAAGGCGACCATCGACCCCGAAGTCCGCGCGGCGATCAACGCGCAGTACGAAGCGCGCGTCGCCGAAGCCGCTCCCGTGACGACGACCACGATCGGCGCGATGCTGCTGGCCTTCACGGCGTGGGTCGGACTGACGCCGGGCGATGCGCAGGCAAACCGCTACGGACCGCCACCCGCTTAATCTTTGCTATCCGATTTTTCTTGCAATCCGGACAGAATTCGCCACTCTTTCTTGATAAACGATAAGGAGGGCTACCACCCATGGGTAATCTACTGTTTTCGCCAAGCGGCCGTGTCGGTCCCAGCGCGTTCTTCAAAGGCATCATGATCCTGTCGATCATCTCGGCCGTCATCACGCTCGTCTCCCTGGTCAGTTTCAGCCTCGCCAGCATCCTGAGCCTCGTCAGCATCCTGCTGATCGTTCCGACGATCTTCCTGCTGATCAAGCGCAGCCACGACGCCGGACGCGGCGGATGGTGGTCCGTGCTGTGGCTGATCCTCTACATCATCCTGTACTTCGTGCTCGCCAGCTTCATCCCGGCCATGTTCGGCGGTGAAACTTACACGGAAATGCAGGCCGCGACGGAAGCGGCCGCCCAGTCCGGCGACTTCGGCGCGCTGATGGAAATCACGACGGAATATGCCGAACCGCTGGCGAAAAAGACGGCGATCCCGAATGCGGTCGCGGCGCTGGTGATGGGTGTGCTCTTCGCCTTCATCGTCAACCTGCTGAACAAGCAAGATCCGGGCGACAACCAGTTCGGTCCCGTTCCGGCGGCCTAGCTAAAGCCCGACCTACAACACCAAAGCCCGCCTCTCCGGCGGGCTTTTTCATGCGCGGAGGTCTGTCGGCCCGAACAGCGTTTCGAAGGTTCGTCGCAGGGCGGCGTCCACCTCCTCCATTGAGACGTCCACGCCCAGCGCCGCAAGCGACGTCACGCCGTGTTCCGCAATACCGCAGGGCACGATGCCTTCGAAGTGCGAGAGGTCCGGCGAGACATTGATAGACAGGCCGTGAAAGCTGACCCAGCGGCGGATTCGTATGCCGATCGCGGCGATCTTGGCTTCGGTCCCGTCCGGCATGTTCACCCAGACCCCCACGCGGCCATCCCGGCGCCCGCCTTCCACGCCGAACCCGGCCAGCGTGTCGATGACGAGCTGCTCCACGCCCGACACGAAGCAGCGCACATCGCGTCCGCGTTCGCGCAAGTCGAGCATGAGGTAGGCCACGCGCTGCCCCGGCCCGTGATAGGTGTACTGCCCCCCTCGCCCGGCATCGAAGACGGGAAAGCGGTCGGGATCGACGAGGTCTTCGACCTTGGCGCTCGTCCCCGCCGTGTAGAGCGGCGGATGTTCCAGCAGCCAGGCCTGCTCGGCCGCCTCGCCTGCCGCGATGTCCGCCGCACGGGACTGCATGTCTTGGAGCGCCGTTTCGTAGGGCACCAGTCCTGGCGCGACCTGCCACTCGACGGACCGGTCGCTGAACAGCGCAGCGCGGCCGCAACCGGATGTCGTCATGGAACGTCTCTAGGGCTGGACTTGGATGTTGCCGGCATCGCCCAGCGCGTCGCGAAGGACGTCCGCCGCGTCGGGATGGTCCTGGTAGATGCGCTGTATCTCGCCAGCGAGCTTGCTCTGCGTTTCCGCCAGGCGCGGCAGCCGCGAGGCCAGAGCTGCCATTTCGGAGAAGCTGGGCTCGCCCATGGACTGGAACTGGTCCGCAACCTGGGTGTAACGCGCGATCATCGCTTCGATCTGGGGACGCGCGGCCTGGGCGCTTTCTTCGCTGGTCACGGATGACAGCAAGGTTTCGAGCGTGGCGCCGTCTTCGATGATGAGGTCGGCGAGATCGGGCGCGTTCATGTCGCTGGCGACGATGGGCGCGGGCTCCGGGACCGTCTTGGTCCGCGTCTCGCTGGGCGCGTCGCCGCCTGAACAGGCGACAAGAAGAAACGCCGCGAGCGAAGCCAGCGGCGTGAATGTTTTGCGTGTCATGGCACGCTTCTATGAGGAGCAGCGCCCCGGCACAAGCCAGGGCGCTGCCGTCCAGATCCGGAGGTCTGACTAGCCTGGCTTGAAGTACTGAAGCTCTGGCGTCACGATGTTGCCGGCTTCGCTGCTGCGCGCGCGCAGAGCGTCGAGAGCCGACATGAACCCTGCAAACGCGTCGGCAGAAGCCATCTGGACTTTCATGTATTTCTCAGGGTCTTTGATTTTGCTCTGGTCGATTGTCCGCAACGCAGACACGCGGGCGGAATAGCTCTCGCCAAGTTCACGGATGCGCGGAAGAGCCGCTTCAGCCTCTTCTCCGGAATTGATGCCCTGAAGAATGCTGGTCGCTTCGCGCATGTCCGCGACAACACCCTCGGACAGTTGCATCGGAGACATTTTCGCCGCCGACTCCGGAGTGGCCGTGCCGCCTTCGCTGCCGCCACCGCCGCCGCACGCCACCAGCATACCGGCCATGGCGCAGATCATGAGTTGTTTCATTGGATATTCCCTTCGTGTCTGAAGGGAGGCCTCTAGCGGCCGGGTCACGCGCGCCCATGTCCCATATGGGACATGGGGCCGATTTGGGATGTGTTAGCTGCGGGCAAGAATGCCGAAATCGAACTTGTCCAGCCCCTCGCGGACGGCCTGCGCCATGTCGGGATGGGCCGCGACGGCCGCGTCCGCCCGGGTCTGAAGCGCGTCATGGGCCGCCATGAGCTCCGCGCGTCCAGCAGCGACGGCGGCTTGCGCGTCGTCGGAGCCCTCTTCCATCTTCTGTTCCAGCAGCAGGTCGATGGTGCGGTAGTCCGTGCCGACTTCTTCGAGGCGCATCAGCGTGCTCTCCAGGTGGTCGCGGTCGTCCACCTTGCCGAATTCGACTGCCATGCCTTCCAGATCGTGAGTCAGGCGCGCCATCAGCTGCGGCGCATTCAGTTCCTGGATGTCGGCGGCGCTGATCGTCTCGATCGGCGCATCCACCGGAAGGGGCGAGGTCCGCGTGACGGGCTCCCCGCAAGCGGACAGCAGCGCGGCGGACAGAAGGGCGACGGAAGCGAGGGCGCGCATGGGCGACTCCATGGAAATTGAGGACGTATCGCGCCCTCTAACGGCCCGCACCGCCGAGGCGTTCCCGGCAACCGGCAAGGGCGCGCCTGAAGATAGCGTCCCTTCAGGCGCAAAAGCCGCTTGCCAGACGGCCCGGCCCGTCGTTATAGGCGCGCCCTGCCTACTGGCGTGCGGCCGTGGCGGAATTGGTAGACGCGCAGCGTTGAGGTCGCTGTGGGGTAAAACCCGTGGAAGTTCGAGTCTTCTCGGCCGCACCATTTTCCAGACAGTCCGATCCGGAATTTCCAGACAGTCCGATCCGGAAAATGCCGCCCCTTGCCGAAGGGGCGCCGAGCGCGTAACTCTATAACATGACTTATGTTGACCGACGCTCCCTGCCTTTCAAGCAGGGCCTTCTGCTCACGTTTGCGACGGGGTTGCTGGTCGCCTGCGGCAGTCCTTCCAAGACGCAAACCACGGCCTCCGCTCCGGCGGAAGCGCCTGCCGGGACGGCGCAGACCGCGCCTGCATCGACATCGACTCCCGCAGTGGCATCAGAGCCCGAAAGCGCGCCGACGGAGATCCGCCAGGCCGACAGCCATGTTCACGGGGCCGCCGTGATCGCGATGGCGCTGGACGGCTCTCAGCTCTCCGTGGAGATGGAGACCCCGCTCTACAACCTGCTGGGCTTCGAACACGCGCCCGACACGGATGCGCAGCGCGAGCAGGTCCGCAACGCCGAACGCGCCCTGTCCGCCCCGGCCGGGCTGTTCGGACTGGCATCTGCTGCTGGGTGCGTTCCTGTCGAGGCCGCTCCCGTCACGCTTTCCTTCGAAGAGGCCGAAGCGAAGGACGTCATGCTGGACCATGACCACGACCATGACGATGAGGACGGTCACAGCCATGATGACGACCACGATCACGACGACGACCACTCGCATGATGATCACCATGACCATGACGAGGATCACGCGGAAGACACTCACGACGCCGCGCACGACCATGAAGATCACGGGGACCACGAAGATCATGAGGGTCACACCCACCGCGACGCCCTGCTGAGCTACACGTTCGAGTGCGATGCGCCCGGCCGCCTGGACAGTGTGGACCTCGCTCTCTTCGACGCTTTCGAGGAATTGATGGAGGTGGAGCTTGTTTATCTCGGCCCGAACCGACAAATCGCCCGTAGCGTGTCGCGAACCGGCGAGCGCCGTGTGAGACTGGACGGATAGAACATGACCCCATCGCTTTCGAAAGCCCTGCTGCTCGGCGCGGCTCTGCTGCTGGGCGCTTGCGGCGCGGCGGAGACCGAAGCGCCCGACGTCGGCAGCGTGGTCGCGGACGCCAATGCACAGGCGGCTGCGCCCGCAACGCAGAGCGCCCAGAACCAGACACAGACCCAGACCGCCAGCGGGGCGACTGTGCTGGAGTGGGAAGACCTGATGCCCGACGGCGAGGATGAGCGCCTCGCGGAACTTTACGAAGACTTCTACGCCGAGCTGCAGTCCCAGATGGCGGCGTCCTCCCAACCCCTGTCGTCGCAGCTCAGCGAAGCCGAGGAGCTCGACCTGCTGACCATAGACGAGGGCAGCGATATGGACACGATGACCCAGATCGGCACCTTCAACGTGGTCGCGGACCTGGACGGCATGGATA
>CAYULR010000101.1:1431-8248 GCA_964445685.1 uncultured Algimonas sp. | reverse complement strand
TTTCGCCGGTCGATATGGCCGTTATCAAGACCCAGACCGATTATGTTGCGGGATTGAACGAGGGCGAGAACGCATCCGGTGACCCATCCCCGGTGACGGCAGACGGCGTCTTTCGTGGGATTAAAGTTGCCGCGCGGCGTGTCTTCGGTACTGACGATTTGTCCGGTCGAACCATTGCAATCCAAGGCCTCGGTCACGTCGGCTACAGCCTGGCAGAGCATCTCGCGAAAGCAGGGGCAAAGCTGAAAGTCGCAGACATTAACGAGTCTGTCCTTCGTCAGGCGGAGGCCGAGTTAGGTGCGGAGATCGTTCCAACGACAGATATTCATGCTGTGGAGGCCGACATCTTCGCGCCCTGCGCCTTGGGTGGGGCCATCAATTTACATACATTGCCGCAGCTGACGGCGCAGATCGTGGCGGGCGCAGCCAATAATCAGCTTCGTACGCTTGATATGGCGGAAGCGCTCAAAGTGCGCGGCATTTTGTATGCACCCGACTACGTCATTAATGCTGGTGGTATCATTAATGTCGCCGCTGAAGTCTCGGGTGATTATAATCCGGACTGGGTGCGTGGAAAGCTGGATCAGTTGGAGACGACGCTGGACGAAGTGTTCGCACGTGCGGAAGCTGAAGGCCGCACGACGGCGTCCGTCGCCAACGAAATGGCGCGCGAGCGCATGGCCGTCATTCGCGACTGGCGATAGCCACCCTCATTGACTCCGCGCTGTCAAACGGCACTGTGACGTCCAAGACTTGCAAAGGGTCATGATCTGGGGAGGTTCACATGGATAATAGCGCATTTCTCGCGCCAGTCATCGCGTTGATTATTTGGACGATGGTGGTGTGGGCGATTCTGTTCGCACGACGTATTCCGGCTTTTGGGAAGCTGAAGATCGATACGGAAAGCTCGAAATCGCCGAATGGTGACTGGAAGAAGCAACTTCCGCTGAAAGTCGAAGCTCCGGCGCATAACTATAATCACCTGATGGAACAGCCGACCATCTTCTACGCCTTCATGTTCTGGGCGTTCCTGACCGGGAATACGTCTCCCGTCATCGGAATGCTGGCCTGGGCCTATGTGGGCTTGCGCGTCGTACACAGCTTCATCCAGGTCTCGACGGGGCCGGTGATGGCCCGTTTCGGGGTGTTCACCCTGTCCACACTCTGCCTGTTCGTCATGATCGGGCTTGCCCTGCTTACCTAAGGAGCCCGCCCATGTCCCTCGTCGTCGTCGCCTTCCTCGATTTCATCGACCGGGAGGAATACGGAAAATACATGGCGGCGGCCGGGCCGATCTTCATGCGCGAAGGCGTCAAGCTGATCGTCAATGACGACGCGCCCAAGCCGCTGACCGAAGGCATGGAGATGGACAAGGTCGTGGTCATGGAGTTCCGCGACGAAGCCCACATGCAGGGCTTCTTCAGCCTGCCGGACTACCGCGAGGCGCAGGTCCACCGCGACAAGGGCGTAAAGATGCGCACCGTCATGACGCGCCGCTTCGACCCGTCCGCATAGACGTGATTTGCGCGGCGCGCCGGACATGCTAGCCGAAACCATGCGCACGACATTTCTCGCCCTCACAGCCCTCTCGACCTTGGGGCTTGCCTCCTGCGCGACCGCGCAGGCGGAACAGCCTGCCGTCTGCCTGAACCTACCTGCGGGCGACTACTGCGCCTACGATGCCACGCGCGACGCAGCGGAGGATATCCGCATCGCGCAGGAGATCGCGGCGGAAGGGGATCTGAAGAGCCTCATCGTGTTCGGCGCGAACTGGTGCCACGACAGCCGTGCGCTGGCCGGTCATCTGCGCGAGGAACGCTTCACACCGCTGCTCGCCCGCCACTACCGCCTCGTCTACGTCGATGTGGCGGAGAAGAACCGCAATATCGATCTGGCGCAGAGTTTCGGTCTGCCCGGCATCGTCGGTACCCCGACAGTCATCATCGCCGACAGCGACGGCACGGTCCTGAACCTCGACACGGCGCCGACCTGGCGGAACGCGGCAAGCCGGACGCAGGACGAGATCTACGATTATCTGGAGCGCTTCGCCGAAATGGAGTGAAGCCTGCCCGAGAGGGCCAAGCAAAGGGAAGGGGAGTCCCATGTTCATCGGTCATTACGGTCCCGCCGTCTGGGACGCGCACCGCGCGGACGGCATCCGCCTCTGGCACGGCATTCTGGCCGTGCAATTCATCGACATCATCAGCATGACGCTCAGCCTGTTGGGCCTGGAAGGGAACGGCGTCAGGCCGGACATGCACCCGCTCGCCTTCGACATTCCGTGGTCCCACAGCCTGCTCAGTTCCGTCGTCATCAGCGTGATCGGCGCGCTGCTCTACCGCATGCTGCGGCCCAAGGCAGGCGCGAAAGCCGCGCTCATCATCGGCGCGCTGGTGTTCAGCCATTGGGTGCTGGACCTGCTCGTGCACCGTCCTGACATGCCGCTCTATCCGGGCGGGGAGATGATGCTGGGGCTCGGCCTCTGGAACTGCGCCTGGCCCGCCTACCTGGTCGAAGTCTTTCTGCTGGGAGGGATGGTCGCGTGGTGGCTGTCGGTCACGAAGGGGCCGCTCTGGACAGCGCTCTCGGCCTGGGCTCTGGTCGCGGTAATGAGCTTTCTGCAGTTCACCGTCATGACGGCGCCCACATTGGCGTTCCAGCATGACGGCACGCTTCCGCCGGCTCCTGGAGCCGCCGGGGCGGTTTTAGGGTTGGTCGTATTCTTCCTCGTGGCGGCGATCTTCGCGCTGCTGGAGCGCAAGCGCACCGCCTAGAGCTGGTCGTCCCTGATCTTGCCGGGCAGGGAGGTCGCCTCGCTGCGGCCTTTCTTCTCCCGCGCTTTAGCCAGCCGGAAGCCGCGCCCCGTCTGGACCGCGTCCGCGCCGAACCGGGCGCGGGCAATGTCAGACGCCCGTTCCGCCGCGCCGCGTTTGGCGGCCTTGGCATCCAGCAGGTCACCCGCATCGCCGCCCGGCGCGCAGAGCGCGCTGATGCCCGCCCCAATGAGGCGGTATGGCCCCGCACCCTTGGCCAGCTCCGCTTCCAAAAGCGGCTCCAGCGCGTGAAAGAGCGCGTCGGCCAGTTGCACGGGCTGCTGCAGGGTCCGCCGACGCGTCACCGACTGGAAGCGCGCCGTCTTCAGCTTCAGCGTCACCACCGTGCCCGCCATCTCCTTTGCCTTGCTGCGGTCCGCCGTCTTCAGGCAGACCTGCCAGAGCTTGTCCTTCAGGGGCTCCAGCGCGCCGATATCTTCCGAGAAGGTCGTCTCCGCGCTGATCGACTTGCGTTCGTGGGTCGGGTTGACCCGGCGGTGGTCTTCGCCGCGCGACAGGCGGGCAAGGCGCAGTCCGTGATCGCCGAACTTCTCGGCCAGCCGTTTGTCGCTCCACTTGCGGACATCCGCAATGGTGCACAGGCCCGCCGCCTCCAGCTTCGACGCGAAGGCGGGGCCGATGCCGTAGATAAAACCGACCGATTGCTTGGCGAGGAAGTCGGGCGCGTCCTCGCGTCCCAGCACGGCGAAGCCGTTGGGCTTGTCGAGGTCCGAGGCCGTCTTGGCGAGGAACTTGTTGTAGGACAGACCGACAGAGACCGTCACGCCGACCTCTTCGAGGATGCGGTTCTGCAAACTGATCAGGCTCTGCGCCGGGCTGCGACCGTGCAGGCGCTGCGTTCCCGACAGATCGAGGAAGGCCTCGTCGATGGAGAGGGGTTCGACCATGGGCGTCAGCTCGGTCATCAGCGTGCGGATGCGCCGCCCTTCGAAGGCGTACTTGTCCATGTTGCCGCGAACGACCACCGCGTCGGGGCAGAGCTTCAGCGCCTTGAACATGGGCATGGCCGAGCGCACGCCGTAGATGCGCGCATGGTAGCAGGCGGCCGAGACCACGCCGCGCCTCCCGCCGCCGACGACGACGGGCTTGTCGCGCAGGCTCGGATCGTCGCGCTTTTCCACTGAGCAATAGAAAGCGTCGCAATCGACATGGGCGATGGACAAATCCGGCAGCTCCGGGTGCGACAGCTCGCGCGTGCCGCCGCAGACACGGCACGGCCCCGAAGACACCTTCGGGGCGGCGCAATCCCGGCACAGGATCGGCCCATCATTGCGGTTGAGGGAGCTGGACACGAATTAGGGACTCGTTAGAATGTTCTTGTTATGTTCCATTGTCGTCGGACGGTCATGGTTAAGTCAAGATGAAGGTCCGTTCCACGGTTCCTTAAGGACGGTGTGGCAGAGACGATGGACACGAACAAGGCGCGGGCCGCGCCGGAATGGCATCGCTTTTCCGGCTGGAACCTGCCGATACGGGTGACGGGAAGAAATGCTGCGAGTGATGCCGAAGAAGGTTCTCATCGTCGAAGACAACGAGCTGAACATGAAACTGTTCAGCGACCTGCTCGATGCGCATGGCTATGATGTGCGGCAGACGCGGGAGGGCCTGAAGGCCATCTCCATCGCGCGTGAATTCGAACCCGACTTGATCCTCATGGACATCCAGCTGCCGGAGGTTTCCGGCCTCGAAGTCACCAAGTGGCTGAAGGACGAACAGGGCCTGTCGGACATTCCGGTCGTCGCCGTGACCGCGTTCGCCATGAAGGGCGACGAGAAGCGGATCCGCGACGGGGGCTGCGTCGGCTACATCGCCAAGCCCATCACGGTCAGCAGCTTCCTCGCCACGGTGCGCAAATACAGCCAGTCCGCCTAGCCCGAGGGAAGGGACACCGAACCATGTCCGCTCGCATC
Organism: uncultured Algimonas sp.; assembly: GCA_964445685.1. Classification (GTDB taxonomy): domain Bacteria; phylum Pseudomonadota; class Alphaproteobacteria; order Caulobacterales; family Maricaulaceae; genus Litorimonas. Next base: position 3,504 of record CAYULR010000101.1, on the reverse strand, counting down.
CTCGTCGTCGACGATCTCGCGCCGAACCGGAACCTGCTCAGCGTCAAGCTGGCGGCGGAATATTACGACGTCCTGACCGCGAGCAGCGGCGAGGAGGCGATCGAGATCGCTTCGCGCGAAAAGCTCGACCTCATCATGATGGATATCATCATGCCGGGCGGCATGGACGGGTTCGAAGCGACCCGGCAGCTGAAATCCGATCCCAAGCTCTACAATGTGCCCATCATCATGGTCACGGCGCTGGAGGAGACGCGCGACCGCGTGCGCGGGCTGGAGGCGGGCGCGGACGACTTCATCACCAAGCCCATCGACGATTTCAATCTGACGTCCCGTGTGCGGTCCTTGCTGCGCCTGAAGATGACGACGGACCAGCTCATGTCCCATGCGGGGTTCGGGCTGGAGAACAGCCGGGGCATCTTCGAGGAAATCCAGGACCGCTCCGGCCGTGTGCTGATCATCGGCGACGAAGGCGGACAGCCCGCCAAGCTCGCCCGCATGATCGGCGAGCGCCACACGGTGGTGCAGGAAACCGACGCGGCCGAAGCGTTGCGCAAGGCCAAGGGCAAGTTCGACCTGATCGTGGTCAGCCTCGTCGCGCGCTCCTTCGACGGGCTGCGGCTTTGCAACTCGCTGCGCTTCAATGCGGAGACGCGCGAAACGCCCGTTCTGGTCGTGGGTGATCCGGACCGGCAAGGCGACTGCGTCCGCGCGTTCGACCTGGGCGTGAACGACAGCATCATGCGGCCCGTGGAAAGCCAGGAACTGCGCGCGCGCATGGCGACGCTGCTGCGCCGGAAGTTCTTCGCCGACGCGCTGCGCGACAACTTCAACGAAGACATGGAGATGGTGATTTCCGATCCGCTGACGGGTCTGGGTAACCGCCGCTTCTTCGACCGCCAGGTCGAACCGCTCTTCCAGGCGCTGGCGGAAAATGCCCGCCCGGCCTCGATCCTCGTCTTCGACATCGATCACTTCAAGCGCGTCAACGACATGCTCGGCCACGATATGGGCGACCAGGTGCTGAAGGAAGTCGCCGCGCGGATCGTTACCAACATGCGCGATGTCGACATCGTCTCGCGCTACGGCGGCGAAGAATTCATGATCGCCATGCCCGACACGGTGGGCGAGGCGGCGATGGCCGCGGCAGAACGGGTGCGGCGCTCCATTGGCGGGACGCCCATCCACGTTGACGGGCGCAGCCTGCTGACCACGACGAGTTGCGGCGTGGCGGAAATCCGGCCTGGAGAGCAGTTGCGCGAAGTCTTCCGGCGCGCGGACTCGGCGCTTTACGAGGCGAAGCGGAACGGGCGGAACGCGGTCGTGCTGGCGGAAAGCGCGCCAGCGGAGCAGGCGGACGCGGCCTAAAGAAAAAGCCGCCTGGAGGGGCGGCTCGTTCAGTCTGACATTTGCTTGTCGCCCTTTGGGACGATCACCCTTCGGGTGGGATTTGCAACGACCCGCTCTGCGGGTCTTGGACCCCTGCCGGGGATGCAAATCCAGGAGGCTAGATTACTACTTAATCTTACCTTCTTTGAACTCGACGTGCTTGCGCGCGACGGGGTCGTACTTCCGCTTGACCATTTTCTCGGTCATGGTGCGGGAGTTCTTCTTGGTGACGTAGAAGTAGCCCGTGCCAGCCGTGCTGTTCAGGCGGATTTTAATGGTTGTCGGCTTCGCCATGGGACTCGTCCAGTATTGAGGCTGTATATTGCAGGAATTCGAAGCGCGGCGGATAGGGCCGGCCTCGGGCCGAGTCAAGCTCGGCGCTCATGGCGTGCCCTGTAGCGGGCTGCCTTGCCGGACGCAAGCAGGACCGACCGGCCAAGCGCGTCCGGGTCTTCAGGTGTGAAGCGGATGTCCGCAAAGCCGGCTTCGCTCAAAATCTCCCTGTATTCGCGTGGCGACAGGCTCGCATGGTAGACGGGCTCCGCATTGACTGCCCCGCCGACTTCGCCTTCGTCCGGGCCAACCGTCAGGAGGACCGCGCCACCAGGGCGGATGCGCGCGCAAAGATCCGGGAGGACATCGCGCTGTTCGGCCACGGACAGGTGGAAAAACGCGTCCCAACTGACG
>CAYULR010000101.1:1170-1421 GCA_964445685.1 uncultured Algimonas sp. | reverse complement strand
CATGGGGCGGGAGGCGTCGACGCCGGTGACATCCGCGCCTTTGCCGCGCAGATAGGCGGCGATGGGCTCGCCCGTCCCGCAGCCCAGATCGAGAAGGCGCGGAGAGGGCGGCAGTCCGTCCAGAAACGCGTCCAGCCACTTCGCCTCGTAGAGCGACCGGTCGCGGCGTTCGTGCCACCAAGCGGCCTGGCGGTCATAAACGCCCGCCATCCCTGCCTTAGCCGCCTGGAGGTCGCTCAGGGAAACTGCTC
>CAYULR010000101.1:0-1160 GCA_964445685.1 uncultured Algimonas sp. | reverse complement strand
AGAAACGCCGTGGCGCGCGCGGCTGAAGAAAATGCCGGGTTGCGGCACGGGGCGGCGCACATAATCCTTGAACACGGTCATCATCATCGTGGTCGCGCGCTGCAGTTTCAGATCGTCGATCTCGTCCAGCGTGAACCAGCCAACATCCAGCAACTCGCGCGAATCGGCGACCTCCGGCGGGGCGACGTCGCCCAGGTGACGGTGGAAGAACCACGCGTCGAAGCGCTTGTGCCGGTGCGGCGGCGTGATGGCGCGGCCGAACACTTCCAGCCCCGCAATGTCCGGCAGCATGCCTGCCTTGCGGAAGGCGTCGTAGGTCGGGTCTTTCATGTTGCGGGTTTGGGCATCCGCAGGTGCGCCGAGCATGAAGCCCGTCTCCTCGTAGGTTTCGCGGATGCAGCACAGCGCGATGGCGCGCGCCTTGCGCGGGCTGACCGCCGCCTCCAGCACGCGCTCCGTCCGGGGCGACAGGTCACCCGCATAGGGGGCGTAGCTGTCGATGCGGTCCACGCGCCCGCCCGGGAAGACGTAGACGCTGGGCATGAAGTCGTGCCGCGCGCTGCGCTTGCCCATCAGGATTTTCGGGTCGTGGCGGTCGCCGATGGTCAGCACGACCGTGGCGGCGATCCGGGGGCGCGGCGCACGGTCGAGCTTCTGCCGTGCGGAACGCTCCGTATCGGTCAGGTGCATGCCATTGACCTTGGACGGCTTCAACGGGTCGGGGTCTGAGTGGGGATCCATGCAGAGCGTTTAGCGTCAACGCCCACGCTTCGCCAAGCGGCCTTTCGGCGCTGCTGCACGCAACATCACGGACCCGATTGGCCTCCCGCGCATTGTTGACTACAAGCAACATGTTGAAAGGCTCCGCAGAGGGCCGGGATCGGGGACGAACCATGGACACAGCACAGACATTCTCGGCGGAGCCGCTTTCGAAAGCCGGGGAGGGGCGCATCCGGCGAACGCTGATGACGGCGTTCCTCGCCGCCTGCTCCAAGCAAGGTGCGGATACGAAGATCGTGACGGATGGCGACGGGCGCGAGCTGACCTATGGCGAGCTGCGCCGCGCCGCCTTCGCCCTGTCCGGTCCGCTCAAGCGCGCGACGCCCGGCGACGAGGCGGTCGGCGTCTTGCTGCCGACGGGCGCGGGCGCGGTGATCGCC
>CAYULR010000100.1:7296-8249 GCA_964445685.1 uncultured Algimonas sp. | reverse complement strand
ACGCGACGACCAACCGTCAGGCGGCGGTGAAGACGATCGCGGACGATTGCGACCTGCTGCTGGTCATCGGCTCCGTCACCTCGTCCAACTCCAAGCGCCTGGTCGAGGTCGGACTGACGGCCGGGGCCAACAAGGCCTACCTGATCAGTTCCGCCGACAGCATCGACTGGGACCGGGTGGACAAGGCGCGCATCATCGGACTGTCCGCCGGGGCGAGCGCGCCGGAATATCTGATGGACGGCGTGCTGGCGGCCCTGCGCTCGCGCTACGAAGTCGATGTCCGCGAGATCAAGGTCACGGAAGAGAACGTCATTTTCCGCCTGCCGCGCCAGCTGCTGCCGCCCAAGAACACGAACGAAACGCCCGCCCCGGAAGCGGCGGAATGAGCCTCGAAGACTTCGCACCGGGCGAGCTCGACGGTGCGCTGCTGATCTACACGGACGGAGCCTGCTCCGGCAATCCCGGCCCGGGCGGCTGGGGCGTGGTCATGTATCACGGCAAGCGCGTCAAAGAACTGAAGGGCGGAGAACGCTCCACCACCAACAACCGCATGGAAATGCAGGCCGTCATCGAAGCCCTGCAAGCGATCAAGCCCGGCTTTGGCGGACGGACCGTCCTGTTTTCCGACTCGACCTACGTGCTGAAGGGCCTGCAGGAGTGGCTGCCGGGCTGGAAGCGGCGCGGCTGGAAGACGGCGGCGAAGAAACCCGTCAAGAATGTCGACCTGTGGCAGGAACTCGACGCGCTGGCGTCCGAGCGCGACATCGACTGGCGCTGGGTGAAGGGCCATGCGGGCGACCCCGGCAATGAACGCGCGGACGAGCTGGCCCGAGAAGGCATCCCCGCAGGCGCGAAGCGCACATCCCGAAGGAAGAAAGCATGACGATGAAATCCCGCCTCGCGGCCGTGGCCGCCACCGCGCTCCTGGCCGCCTGTTCTGCATCGTCCGGTGA
>CAYULR010000100.1:0-7286 GCA_964445685.1 uncultured Algimonas sp. | reverse complement strand
CGGACGTCAGCCCCATGCTGGTCGTGGGCAACAAGGGCGAGAACACGGTCAGCTTCATCGACCTCGCGACGGGCGAAGAGCTGTCCCGCCCGGCCACGACAGCCCGCGCGCCGCATGAAATCGCCATCTCGCCGGATGCGAGCCTCGCCGCCGTGGTGAACTACGGCGACAATCTGATCGACCTGTTCGACACGACGACCTTCGAGATCACTGATACGATCGACCTGGGCGAGAATACCCGCCCGCACGGCATCAAGTGGCTGGCCGACGGCCGCATCGTCGCTTCTACGGAGGGCGGCCGCTCCATCGTGGAGATCAACGACCCGCTCGACGCCGCCGCGCGCACCGTCACGGGCATCAAGACGGACGAAGACGGCACGCACATGGTCGTTGTCTCGCCCGACGGACGCCGCGCCTACACCACCAATCTCGGCGCGGGCACGGTCAGCCTGATCGATCTGGACACCGACACGCTGGTCCGCACGGTCCCGTCCGGCGCGGGCACGGAAGGCGTTGACCTGACACCGGACGGCTCGGAACTATGGGTCAGCAACCGCGAAGCCGACACGGCGGTGGTGTTCGACGCCCAGACGCTCGACCGGATCGCAACCATCGATGTGGGACGCTTCCCGATCCGCTTGCTGATCTCGCCGGACGGCAAACACGCCGTCACGTCCAACCTGCGGGATGCCAGTCTGTCCGTCATCGACACGGAAACCCGCGAACTGGTCCGCACCATTCCGGTCGGAAAGGATCAGATCTCCGCGCAGGTGACCATCCTGTTCTCGCGCGACGGCGGGACGGTCTACGTCGCCGAAACGGGCCGGGACACGGTTGCGGAAGTCGATTTCGAAACGGGCGAACTGCGCCGCCGCATTCCCGTCGGACGCCAGGGCGACGGGCTGGCGGTGATCGACTAGCCGTCCCGCACGAAGCGGTAGCGCAGGCTCACCGCGCCGTCGGGCGGGGCCGTCAGTTCCGTCATGATCGGCAGGCGCCCCCGGCCTTCCAGCCGCGCGGGCTGCGCCTCCACATACCATTGCAGCAATTCCTGCCCGTCCACATCGTGCAGGGACAACTCTATCAGCGGGACCTCCAGCGCGCGCCGCGTCAGGTTGCGCACGGTCCCGTCCACGCGGATGACCGGCGCGCCATCGACCAGCACGGTCCGCGCCTCCGGCATGACCATGTCCAGCCCGCCCGCGCGGACCTCCGCCCCCGTCAGGCGGTAGACCGCCGCCATCTGCGGAATGCGGTTCACGATGGCTTGGCGGTTGAACCAGGCGATGAGCGCCGCGAGCGCGATCAGCACGAACGGGACGGCCCAGATGATCCGGATCGTCTTGCGGCGGCGTTCCAGGCGCAGCCGGTCCGCCCGGTCGCGCATCATCACATCCGCGCCGACATCCGCCGTGGGCCGCATCAACGGAACGTCCGGCCGGTCGGGCACGGCCTCCACAGCCGGGGATAAGGCAGCGTCGAGCGGGGCGTCTTCCTGATTATCCTGGAGCGCCAGCGCGTCCGCGTCCTGGACCAGCGTGTCCACTTCGCCTCCTTGCGCGGTCCAGACCTTGCGGCAGCGCGCGCAGCGCACGTCGCGCCCACGCTTGCCGAAACCGCCCGTTTCCGCCCTGTAGCGCGTGCCGCAGTCCGGACAGGTGATGACGGCCCTGCTCACAACGCTGTTCCGATCTTGGCCGTCATGGGCGTCGTTTCTCCGCTGGACGCATGAAAATGAGAGCACGGCGAAGCGCTCTTGCAGGGTTGTTCTTGACCACGGCGTCGCGATTGTCCAGCGAACGGGTTCCCCAACGTCCGGAGCCTCCGCCGCCCCCATGTTTTCGACCGAACGACAGGCCTGCGCCGCATGACACCGCTCGCGTCTCCAGCCTTGTCGCTAGAGCGAATCGGCCTGCGCTACGGACGCGGCGAAGAGGTGCTCTCGGACGTCTCGCTCGACCTCGCACCGGGCAGCTTCACCTTCCTGACCGGGCAATCGGGCGCCGGGAAGTCCAGCCTGCTGAAACTCTCCTATCTGTCGCTCAAGCCTTCGCGCGGCCTCGTCCACCTGTTCGGGCAGGACGTCTCCGCGCTCCGCCCTGCCGATCTGCAGCGCCTGCGCCGCCGCATCGGGGTGGTGCTGCAGGACTTCCGCCTGATCGACCATTTGTCGGTCTGGGAGAATGTCGCCCTGCCCCTGCGGGTCGCGGGCCGGACGCGCGCCGAATACGTTCCGGACGTGAACGAGCTTCTGAACTGGGTCGGCCTCGGTCACCGGGTCGATGCCTTGCCCCCGACCCTGTCGGGCGGCGAGAAGCAACGCTGCGCCATTGCCCGCGCGGTCATCGCCAAGCCGGACCTGCTGATCGCGGACGAACCCACCGGCAATGTCGATCCGGACATCGGCGCGCGACTGCTCAGACTGTTTGCGGAGATGAACCGGCTCGGCACGACCGTGCTGATCGCGACGCACGATCTCGGCCTGATCGGCGAGGTTCCCGCCCGCACGATCCACCTGTCCGGCGGCAGGCTCGGCGAAGGGCTCGGCCCGCTCGAGCACAGGGCAGGCTCATGACGCCGCCCGCCGCCAACACGCTGCCCGTCGGTGCGACGTCCGCGCCCGCCCAGCCCCCAGCGCAGCAAGCCCTGCTGCCCGCCCGTCCGGAGCAGAGCCGCGCGCTCGCAACCGTGCTGATCGTGATGGCGCTGCTGGCGGCGCTGTCGCTCCTGTTTTCGCGAGGGGCGGACCGCCTTTCGGAACGCTGGACCGCGCAGCTGTCCGAGACGTCGACCGTGCAGATCCTGCCCGCCAACGAGGCCGACCGCAGCGCGCAGATGATCGAGGCGTCGGACATATTGCGCGCGGCCGTGCCCTCCGCCGACATAGAGGTGCTGAGCGCGCAAGAGGCTGGAGAGCTGATCCAGCCCTGGATGGGCGACACGCCCTTGCCCCCCGATCTGCCCGTGCCCGGCGTCATCCGCGTCGAAGCCCGCGCCGCCTTGCCCCGGGACACGCTGTCCCGCCAGTTCGACGCGGCGGGCATCACGGCGGTCATCGACGACCATTCGCGCTTTTCCGGCGACCTGCAGCGCACGGTGGGACGGCTGGTCCTGCTGGGCGTGAGCCTGGTCCTGCTTGTCGGTGTCGCCGCGACGGCGGTCAGCATTTTCGCCACGCGCGCCGGGCTGGCCGCACAGCGCGACATCATCCACGTCCTCGTCCAGGCCGGGGCGACGGACGGTTTCATCGCGCGTCTTTTTGTCGGCCAAGCCATGCGGCGCGGCGTGGTGTCGGCCCTGATCGGGTCGTGCGTCGCGGCCGTCATCTGGTTCGTCGTCTCGTTAGGCCCGGCGCAAGGCAGCGTCGGATGGCGCGCGCCCCTGAGGGGCGGTTTCGGAGACGTCGTGTCGGACCTAGTCATGCTGCTCGTCCTGTCGGGCCTGTTCGGCCTGATCTGCGCCGGGGCCGCCGGATGGGCCGCCGTGCGGCAGCTCGCGGCGGAACGGCGGCGCGCATGAGGGCGAAGACCAAACCCAAGACCAAATCCAAGCCCGGAGCCAGGACAGGCGGCGGACGGCGGCGCCTGCTCGGCTTCATCGTACTGCTGCTCGGCGGTTCGCTGGCCCTGGGGTTCGTGTCCTTCGCCAACCATGTGGACGCACAGCGGACGCCGTCCTCGCCGCCCGACGCGGACGGCATCGTCGTCTGGACGGGACCAGGCGGTGGACGGCTGGAGACAGCGGCGCGCCTGCTGGACGAGGGGTTGGGCGAACGCTTGCTGGTCTCCGGCGTCAATCCGAGCCTGTCGGACGAGGCGCTGGTCGAGCTGCTGGGCCTGTCGCAGGAGAAGTCGGAGTGCTGCCTCGACGTGGACTATGCCGCGCTCGATACGCGCGGAAATGCGCGCGAAACCGCGCAATGGGCGGCGGCGCTGGGCTACGAGCACGTTCTGCTGGTCACATCCGCCTACCACATGCCCCGCGCGGGCATCGAGATCGGACAGGAAATGGGCGCGCTGCAAGTCACGCCCATCCCGGTGCGCGCGGATGACAATGCCCGCTGGTGGCGGGACAAGGAACGGTTCCAGCGCTTGTTCGGCGAATACGGCAAATACCTGCTTGTCGCAGCGCGGGGACGCGGCGACGGGGAAGCGGAGCGGGAACCGGTGCTGCCGGAGGAAGGGTTGGTGGAGCCGGAGGGGGCGGGCGCTCAGTAGCTTCGACAATCCCTCCCCCAAGCAGGGGGAGGAATATCGACGTCATTCTCTCACGTTCTCTCAGTCATCCCGCCCGAAGTTCGGCTCGTCCTGCCCGCTCTCCACGATCCGTCGGCGGATGTCCCGCGTCTTGGCGAAATGGTCCAGCAGCACGTCCCCTTCCGACCAGCGGATGGCGCGCTTCAGCGCCGCGAGGTCTTCGATGAAGCGGTCCACCACTTCCAGCGTAGCCTCGCGGTTGCTGAGGAACACGTCGCGCCACATGACGGGATCGCTGGCGGCGATGCGGGTGAAGTCGCGGAAGCCCCCTGCGGAGAATTTCACGACCTCGTCGCCCGTCACCGTTTCCATGTCCACGGCCGTGCCGACGAGTGTGTAGGCGATCAGGTGCGGGACGTGGCTGGTCGTGGCCAGCACCCGGTCGTGACGCCCCGCATCCATCAGCGCCACGCGAGAGCCGAGCGCTTCCCAGAAGGCGCTCAGCGCGGCGAGGCCCGGATCGTCTTCGCTGTCCGGCAGCAGGATGCACCAGCGGTTTTCGAACAGCTCCGCAAAGCCCGCTTCCGGCCCGGAGAACTCCGTGCCCGCGATCGGGTGACCGGGAATGAAGGAGACGTCGTCGCGCATGTGCGGACGGACGGCGTCAATGACCGCGCCCTTGATGGAACCCACGTCCGAGAGCACCGCGCCTGCCTTCATGACGGGCAGCAGTTCTGCGGCGACCTCGGCGATCTTGGCGGGCGGCACGCAGAGCATGACGAGGTCGGCCTTGGCGGCGAAATGGAGGGCAGAGCCTTCCGCCACGCCGTCCGCAAAGCCGAGCCGTTCGACGGCCTCGACCACGCCGGGGGCGCGGTCGGCGACCCAGACGGTCTCCACGCCTGCTTTCGCCTTGGCCGCGCGCGCAACGGAGCTTCCGATCAGGCCTGCGCCGACCACGAGGATGGATTGGAATGTCATGGGCGCGCCCTTAGGCGCTGGTGGCGGAGGTTTCCAGCACATCGATGGGATCCGGCAGGAATCCGATCACGGCGCGGCGCTCTCCCTCGAACGCATCGCCGGGTGTTTCCAGCAGGCGCAGCGCTCCGCTTTCCGCGCGCACAATGCCGCCCGCTTCCGCGTCCGAGACATGCAGCACGCGCCCGCCCGACAGCTCCGCATCCATCTCTATCGCCGCGACGGCCACGGCCTGCGGCCAGCGGTCCGAGCCGATGCGCGGCAGGGACGCCACGATCTTGAAGTCCGGCATCGCCCCGCCCGGCGCGAGCGCGGTCCACCAGTTCGTCATGCCGCCCGGCGCGGGCACCACGGCGATGCCTTCCGCGTCCGCATAGGCGGCGGCGAGCGCGGCGCTGCTGGTCGGGTAGGAGGAGAGCGGGAGGCTGCCGCCGAAACGGTCCCGGATCAGGGACAGGTTGGCGCGCGTATCGCCTTCCAGCGCGAAGTGGAGCCGGGTGGAGCCCTGCACGGAGATGGACGCGCTCATCAGCTCGGCCCAGATGCGCGACACGAGCGCGGGCGGCGTTCCGGTTTCCTGCGCGACCCCGGCCAGGTTCGCGACGTGGCTGTCTTCACGCGAGGGCCGCCAGAGCTTCGCGCCGGCCTTGGCTTTGCGCACATCCGCCGATAGGGCGAGCCGTTCCGCGATCAGGTCGAGCATGGCCCGGTCGACGCGGTCGATGTTGCGGCGGACGGCTTCCAGATCGGGATTGACGCTCATTCGGATCTTTCGCTGCGTTCGAGGGTCGGGCGCGCGGCCGCGCCGAAGAGAGGGCTGCGCACCCGGGCTTCTTCCAACCGTGTGGGTTCCACGTAGAGCCTGCGGATGGCTTCGACCATGACCAATCCGCAAAAGCCCGGCCAGACCGTTTCGCCGAACCGCTCGAACCCGTAGGCGAGGCGCGGCCCCGACAGGCGCGACACGGGCGGACCGTAAAGCGCGCCCGCGCCCACCGTCGGTGAAAAGCCCGCCGCCGCCAGACGTCTGCGCAGTTGCGTGCGCGAAAAGGACCGCCCCGCGCCGAAGGGCAGGCTGTCGCGTTGCGCCCAGAGCCCCGCGCGCCCGGCCGCGACGACCACGATGCGCCCTTCCGGCTGCGTCACGCGCCAGAGCTCCCGCAGCAGGCCCGGCAGGTCGTCAGACTCCTCCACGGCATGAACGCAGAGCACCCGGTCGAAGGTCGCGTCGGGGAATGGAAGGCGCGTTTCTTCCGCCAAGCACGCCATCACTCCGCGCGAGGACCGGTGCGCGATGGCCCCCTGCCCGGCCGGATTGGCCAGCACGATGCGGTTCGCGCTCTTGCGGTAGGCGTCCAGATAAGGCGCGGCATAGCCGAAGCCGAGCGCGTTGCGGCCTGCCAAGTCCGGCCAGAGCGAGCGCAGGCGGCGCACCGCCATGTCGCGCGCCATGCGTCCCAGCGGGGCGGCGTAGAAGGCTTCCAGTCGTTCGGCGGACTCGCGCATTGGACGCGCCCTAGCACGCGCAGGCTAGCGCGTCATGCGGCGGGCCTGTCCCAGACGGGCGCGGGGCCGGGGCGGCCGAAATGGTAGCCCTGCAGATAGGTCACGCCGAGGTCCGACAGGACGCGCGCATCGGCCCGGTCTTCGACCATTTCCGCCACGGTCTCCACGCCGAAGGTCGCGGCAAGATCCACCATGACGCGGATGAAGGCCTGCTTGTTCTCGTCCAGTGCCACGCCGCGCACGAGGCTGCCGTCGATCTTGATGCAGTCCGCATCCACGGCCAGCAGGTTGCGGAACGACGTATGGCCGGAGGCGAAATCGTCCACGGCGAAGCGGCACCCCAGCGCGCGCACCTGCGCGGAGAAGTGCGTGGCCAGCGCCGGGTCGTCCACGGCGAGCGTCTCCGTCAGTTCCAGCGTCAGGCGCGAGGCGGTTTCGCCGAGGCTCTGCAAGGCGGCGACATAGGCTTCGCTGTGCTGCGGGTCGCCCACCGTCCCGGCGGACACGTTGACGGCGAGGTGGAGCGTTTCGTCCGCCTGCAGCTGGTTGGCGGCGAGGTCGAGGACGTAGCGGTCCAGGCGGTGGACCTCGCCCGAGGCTTCGGCC
>CAYULR010000099.1:5393-8376 GCA_964445685.1 uncultured Algimonas sp. | reverse complement strand
AGCGTCCACTGCGGGAAAGATGAGGGCGTTTTCACACAGTCTCGGTCGTTTGTCGGATATTTCTTTAAAACTTGTCCCAATTAAGTCTTCCAGTTATGCTGAAACCTACTTCAGCAGAGCTAATTCCAACCCTCGCTGAAGCAGGATAAAATCATGAACTAGAAACTCGTCGCCCTATCTTTTCGATATGAATACGAGTTTTCCATGTCTTCTTTCACTCTGACCGATCTCGGTCTGACGGCGTCCGACGGGACGCAGATTTTCCAACCAATAAGTACAACCTTCGGACCCCACCGGACAGGCTTGGTCGGCGCGAATGGCAGCGGCAAGACCAGCCTGTTGCGCGTGATGGCAGGAGAGCTTCCGCCGTCATCGGGCACTCTCTCGCGGCCAACTTCAATAGGCTACCTGAAGCAGGACGAGTTCGCTCACAGCCTGCAATCCATTGCAGACCTGTTCGGCATGAAAGATCAACTGAATGTGCTGGAAAGGGCGGCCAACGGGACAGCGACAATCGAGGAACTGGGTGCTGCGGATTGGACGCTGGAAACCCGGCTCGAACACGCGCTCTCCCGTGTCGGCCTGGATGCGCCCTCGACGGCGATCCTATCAGAGCTGTCTGGCGGTCAACGAACACGCGCCGGGCTGGCGGCTCTGCTCTTCGGCGAACCGGACGCGCTCTTGCTCGATGAACCCACGAACCACCTCGACACAGAGGCCAGGAAGGCGATTATGGACGTGATCGGGGCGTGGCCCGGCTGCGTCGTGGTCGCGAGCCATGACCGGTCCTTGCTCGATATGATGGATACAATTGTGGAGATCGGACGCAGCGGTACGCGGACATATGGCGGCAACTTTCAACATTACGAGACGGTGCGAACCGCCGAGCGTGATGCTGCAAAGGCCGCGCTCGACCGAACAGCGCGAGACCTCAAAGCCACCCATGCTCGGGCGCGCAAGGCTGCCGAACGCAAAGCCAGATCCGACCGTCAGGGTCGCTCTCACCGGGCGTCGGGAAGCCAGTCGAAGATACTCCTCAATGCGGCTCGCGACCGGAGCGAGGGCTCGGATGCATCGTCTGCGCGCATTAGAAGCCGACAGCTGGAGACGGCCGAGGCCGCCGTGGAGGCAGCGCAGGGGGCCGTTGACATCGTGCAGGCGCTTGTAATGGACGTGCCACCCTCTGGACTGGCTGCCAACAAAGATGTCCTTAGTGTGATTGGCCTGTGCTTCGGCTATTCGCCCGGCATTCCTGTTCTGGCAGGTGTTCACCTCAACATAAGAGGACCGGAGCGTATCGCGGTAAGAGGTCGGAACGGGTCAGGCAAATCCACCTTGCTCGGCTGCATTACCGGTGCGCTGTCTGCGCAATCCGGCGACGTGTCAGTCAAAGTCGAATCCGCGTTTTTGGATCAGGATGCGACCGTTCTACGCGACGAGGAGACAGTGCTGGAGGCCTTGATGCGGCTTGATCCCGACGCTTATGAGAACGATGCGCGGGCCAGTTTGGCGCGATTCAGGTTTAGAGGACGCGATGCCGAGCAGCCGATCGGACATTTGAGCGGCGGACAGAAGCTCCGAGCGGCTCTCGCTTGCACCCTCGGACGGTCAGATCCTTGCCAGCTCCTGATTCTCGATGAGCCGACCAATCACCTAGACATCGAAACGGTCGAAGTTTTGGAGGCAGCACTCCAATCCTATGATGGAGCCTTGTTGGTTGTCAGCCATGACGAACATTTCCTGACAAGAATCGACATATCTAGAACAGTCGAACTCTAGTCCGAAGTTTACCACCCGAACAAATTCAAGCGCCTCTGCGCGATAGTGAGTGAATTTTGCTTGTCCAAAAAAGAGGGTTGGTCGGACAATTTCAAGTTCGATCGATAAGCTGATATCTCAAACGGGGTTTTGAACAAACTGATTGCCGGACGACTTTCCGGACACAGCGTCCATTTGGTTTTGCCGTACCTTGCAGGCTCTATTCAGGCGTTCTCGCATAACGCAATTCCCAGTCTCCACGCCATAGAGCGCTGCTTTTGGTCTTGTTGCGTAGGTGCGAGCCGGATTAGGACGATGAAAAGTTCACCCGGCGTGCCGTGATCGCCGTTTTACGTACCAAGGACATGCCATGAGCTACGAATGTTTCACGGTCAGCATCGAGGACCAAGTCGCGCACATCCGGCTGTCGCGCCCCGAAAAGCGCAACGCGATGAGCGAGAGCTTCTGGGTCGATCTGCCCGCCATCGTGCGCGATATCGACGACAACGCCAAGGCGCGGGTCATCGTGATCTCCGCCGACACGACGGGCGAGCGGCCCATCTTCTCCGCTGGGATCGACGTGTCCATGTTCAGCTCCGGCGGCGTGTCGGGCAATGACAAGAACGTGCCCGTCCATGGCGCGGACTTCTACCAGAACGTGCTGCGGCTGCAGGATAGCTTCAACGCGCTGGAAAACTGCCGCATCCCGGTTATCGCAGCCATCCATGGCGGCTGCATCGGCGGCGGGGTAGACCTGATCACGGCGTGCGACATGCGCTATTCCACGCAGGATGCCTTCATCACCATCTACGAGATCAATGTCGGCATGACGGCCGATGTCGGCACCTTCCCGCGCATCCTGAACCACATGCCCGAAGGCGTGGTGCGCGAGCTCGCCTATACGGGCCGCCGGATGGGGGCAGACGAATGCGAACGCCGAGGACTGTTCAACGCGACCTACGCGACGGAAGCCGAGATGATGGACGCGGTCATGGCGACGGCGCGCGACATCGCGACCAAGCCGCCGCTCGCCATCTATGGCTGCAAGCGTATCATCACCTATTCGCGCGACCACGACACGGCGGACGCGCTGGACCAGATCGCGGTCTGGAACATGTCCATGCTGGTCCCGTCCGAGATGATGGAAGCCATGATGGCCAAGGGGCAGAAACGGGCGGGGGCCTTTGCCGATCTGCCCAAGGTTCGCCGGAACTAAAAAGCCGGG
>CAYULR010000099.1:0-5383 GCA_964445685.1 uncultured Algimonas sp. | reverse complement strand
GGACCATGTCCCTGCTGGTCCCGGCCGAGATGATGGCAGCCCTGGGCGCCAAGGGCCAGAAGCGCCCGGGCGTGTTCGCGGATCTGCCGCCGGTGAAGCGCGCCTAGTCCCTGAAGCCACGAAAAAGCCGGACGGCGGGACCGTCCGGCTTGATGTGTTCGGCTTTGTCCGGGCCGTCTAGTCGTCGTCGCGCGTGTAGGTCAGCTCGCCCACGCCCGGCACGTCGCGTACGATCATGTCATCATTGATGGACACGACCGTGGAAGTCGTCGTGCCTGCGCCGCCCAGTGCGGAGCGGATGGCGTCGGCGACGGACGCCGTCGTCTCATTGTCGACCACGGCATCGACTTCGGCCGCCGTGAACGTCTCGCTCAGCTGGTCGCCTGCGAGGCTCCACGTGCCGTCCAGCTCGATCTCGTAGCTGTTCACGCCGCCGTCCAACCCGTCCACGATCAGCATGGCTTCGGTCTCGAACGTGCCGTCCGCATCATACTCGGTCTCGCCGTTCATGATGGTGAAGGCCTGGTCGCCCGCCGTCATGGAGAAGGATGTCTGTTGCTTCCACTCGCCCGCCATCAGCTCCGCATAGTCGGTCTGGGCCGTCTGGACGGGCGTGTCGGCGACCGGGGCGCTGAGCGTCGTGTCGGTCGTGACCGGTGTGGTTTCAGAGGTGGTGTCCGCGCCGCCGCAGGCGACGAGAAGGCTCGTGCCCATCAGCAGGGCGAGGGAGGTGGAAAAAGTGCGCATGTCATGTCCTTGTGTCGATCAGGTTGCGTGAAGGACTATGCATACCGGCGCGGTTCGTTCCGGTTTCGGGCGGCGCGCGGCCTAGCGGGACCCGCGCAGGCGGGCCTCCTGCGTCCGGCGGCGCGAGTAGAGGATCTGCCCCAGATCGCCGACCTCGCGTAGCAGCGCGTCGTCCGTCAGGCTCACAATGGTGGAGGGCGTCGGCCCGGCATCGTCGAGCGCCTTCTGCACGGCCAGGGCGATGTCCTCGGCGCGCTCGCTCTGCCCGACGGGCTCGACCTCCACATCGGTGAAGGTCTCCGTCATCGCGCCGTCCGCCAGCGTCCAGCGGCTGTCCATCTCCAGCTCGTACGTGTTGCGGCCATCGGGCTGCCCGTCCACGACCAGCACGGCTTCGATCTCGCTCGTGCCGTCGGGGGCGTATTCGACCTCGCCGTTCATGATGGTGAAGGTCTGGCGGTTGGACCGCATCTGGAAGGGGGTTTCCTGCTTCCACGTTCCGGCCAGCAGTTCGGCCGCCGTGGGCTCGGCATCGGCTTGTGGCGCAGGGAGCGTCGCGATCCGGACGGGCTCTTGCGGCAGGTCCGTGCGCACGGTTTCGCCGCACGCGGCCAGGGTGGCCGCGCCCAGGATGCTGAGCGCGATCAGGGCGGGAAGGCGGGGGCGGGCGGGGGCTGTCTCGGAGGTCATCACCCCCGAACTATGCGCGGGCGGACGCCTTCGTTCCGAGCGGAACTGCTCAAGAAAGCCTGATCAGAGGCCTAATCAGGGGGCTTTTCAGGGGGCCGCGCGAACGTAGGCGAGGGTGACGCCCGTGTCGGCATCCAGCAGCTCGAGCTGCGTTTCGTCCAGCCGCTCCACGATCAGCCGTCCGGGCGGGCTGTTGCGGTACGCCTCTTCCAGCGCCGTCGCCATATTGTCGCCGCGCGGCGTGGAGATATCGGGCGTGACCGACACGTCGCGCAGCGTGCGGGTGAGGACCGTCTCCTCCAGCGTCCAGGCCACGTCCGCCTCTATCACGAAGCGTTCGGGGATGCCGTCAGCCTGCGTCAGCGTCATGGTGGCGCGGAAATCGGACGTCCCGTCAGGCTCGTATGTGACGACCGCGTTCTCCACCACCAGGGCGGGGTCCGTCTGCGTCGCGCCCTGCTGCGCCCAACTGCCGACCAGCAGCGCCCGGTCCGCGCCCACGTCCGGCGAGCCGCAGGCGGCCAGCACGGCCATCCCGGCCAGCGCCATGCAGAGGTTGCGGGTCTTGTCGAACAAGGATTGCATCGGTCTCACTCTCCATCCGGCACGGCTGCGCCCCAATAGGTGTAGCTCAGCACTTTCGGGCCGGGAACATACATGTCCTCCAGCCTTGCAAGGCGCAGGTCCGCTTGCCCGAACAGGGCGGGAATGTCGCGCCCCGAATGGCAGCCGCCCGCAATGCGTTTCCAGACGGGGTCGATGCGCCGCTGCCAGCGCGCCACGCCCGGGTCCGGCGCGCGGCCATGTTCGGTGAACAGGATCTCACCGCCGGGCCGCAGGATGCGCGCCATCTCGCGCAGGGCGGCGACCGGGTCCGGAATGGTGCAGAGCGCGTAGGTCACGACCACCGTGTCGGCGCAGTCGCGCTCCAGCGGCAGGGCTTCGCCCGACAGGCCCAGCCGCTCCACCGGGAAGTCGCACTGGGCGGCGCGCGGCGCGGCCTTGGCCCAGAGCCCGTCATCCGGGTCGATGCCCGTAACGCGCTCGACCTGCGAGGCGTCGTAGTGCGGCAGGTTCAGCCCCGACCCGATGCCGATCTCCACCACGTGACCGCGCGCCTGCGGCACGACCTTGGCGCGTTGCATCCGGATGGGCTTGGTCCCGCAGGCGAGATCCAGAACCTTGGGCAGGATATGTCGGGCATAGACTCCCATCGCCTCCACCCATAACGGTCCGGGCGGGGTAACGCCAGACGAAGGACGGGATGATGAGCCAGGACGACACCAAGGTGGAATGCCGCACGCCGACGGAAGGGCGCTCCGGCACGACGTCCATTCCGGCCTGGAAGTTCGACGCCGTCCGCACCGCCGTGCTGGACGCGGTCGTCGCGGCCGGACCGGAGGGATTGGCGTTCTCCGAGCTGCCAGAAGCGGTGCGCGGACGATTGGCGGAGGATGTGCTGGGCCGTCTTGGCTCTGTCGGCTGGCATGTCACGACGGTGAAGCTGGAGATGGAAGTGCGCGGCGAGATCGCCCGGCTTCCCGGTTCCCCGCAACGGCTGGTGGTGCCCGGCCTGGGCAGCTGAGCGCTCGGCATTCCGCCCTGCACATGGGTTGCGTCCGGACCGGGCTTAACCGGGCCTTTACCCTGTCTGCCAACGGAATCTGAACCGGGTTTTCGTAAGCCCCGCTGCAAATAGGCCTGCCGACCCTGCCTGTGGGGGTGTGTCGGCAAAGGCGGAACGCTGTGGGACAAGAACAATGATAAAGCGGTTTCTGAACGATAGCCGGGGCAATGTGGCGGCGATCACCGCCGTGACCGGATTGCTGTTGGCGGGCGGCGTGGGGGCTGCGCTCGACATTCGCGGCGCGTCCAACCTGCGCGGCGAATACCAGGATATGGCGGATGCGGCCGTGCTCGCGGCGGCGCGCTCCAAGGTCAAGAACCAGGCCGCCATGGCCCGCATCGCCCAGGACGTGGTCGACACGATAGACACGTCCGGCACGTCCCCAGTCGCCACGACCGTGCTATCGGACGACAAGAAGTACCTGACCGTGCGTCTGGACGGACAGTACGAGAACAACTTCCTCGCCCAGATCCGGGGCGACACGGTGGATGTGGCGTCGTTCGCCGAAACCGTGATCGAGATCACGCGCCACACCGAAATCGTGCTCGTGCTCGATACGACGCGGTCCATGCGGTATGAAAGCCGGCTCGACAATCTGAAGACGGCGGCCAACACCTTCATCAACACGATCGACGGCATCGAGACGGACGACAAGGTCCGCATCGCCGTCGTGCCCTTCGGCCAGTACGTCAATGTCGGCCTGGCGCAGCGTAACAAGCCGTGGCTCGACGTGCCCGCCGACTACACGGAAACCTTTCCACCGGTCTGCAACATGGTGCGCGGCCCCAAGACGGGCGAGACCTGCACGATGGGCGTGACGCAACCGCGCCCAGGACGCCCGGCCCAACCCGGACAGCCCGCGCAGCCCGCCGTCTACGGCACCTGCACGGATGACGGCGTGACCTATTCCTGCGTCACGACGCCCGCCCGCGCCGCCGTGCCGCCGCGCCCGGCCGTGCCCCCCTATCCGGGCGGCGACCCGAAGCGCATCTGCACGCCCATCTACGGCCCCGACCGGAACCAGTGCACGACGCGTGCGCCCATCCGCCACGTCTGGAGCGGCTGCGTCGGGTCGCGCCGCAACTCCGCCAATCTGGATGCGGACTACACGAACGGCGAAGCCAAGGTGCCGGGCTTCCTGGACCTGACCTGCGCGCAGGAACTTCTGCCGCTGACGACCGATCTCGGCGCGGCGCGGCGCAAGGTGAACAGTCTGACGACCGAAGGCGAGACCTATTCCGCCGCCGGCCTGATGTGGGGCTACCGCATCGTGAACTACGGCGAACCCTTCGCCCTGGCCCGCCTGGACCCGGACGGCCGCCCGCCGCGCCGCATCGTGGTCTTCATGACGGACGGTCACAACACACGCTCGCGCTCCGGCCTGCGCCACAACGGCACGAACCGCAACGACGCGGACACGACGTCGGAAGACATCTGCCAGCAGATGCACGACGAGCCGGAACTGGAAGTCTACTCGGTGTCCTTCAAGGTCTCCGACAACAAGGCCCGCCGCCTGATCCGCAACTGCGCGTCCGAAGACGACATGTACTACGAAGCGTCCGACGGGGCGAAGCTGAATGCGGCGTTCGAGGACATTGCGTTTAGTTTGTTGAACCCAAGGCTTACGCAATAATCTGGCTCCAAAGCGTCGCCCTGGCCGCAGGGCGGCGCGCGCAGGCGAAGCCGAGCACGGGGTTCTGCGGCCACGTCCGCGACTCCAGCGGACTGAGCGGCAGCGAATAACAAGGTCGACGCCAAGGCGTCGGCTTTTTTGTTGGAGCTCCATCTAATTCTTCGCTCATTCCCGCGAAGGCGGGAATCCAGGGTGAGGAAGACTCGCGAGGTGGCTGACCTGCCATGGCCTGGATCCCCGCCTTCGCGGGGATGAGCGAAAAGAAGAGAGCTAGGTTGCGGGTCTTCCCCAACGTCGTCCCCGGCACTTGTTGCCGGGGTCTGGTCGAGGAGAGGCTCACAAGACGCGGCTTGTGAGGACGGAGGCGGGCAGGCCCCGGCAATAAATGCCGGGGACGGGCTATCGGGGAGAGGGTTGGACTGGCTGGCGAGATGTGTCCGCACTTAACGCGGTTGGGTTGCTGTGTGGTTTCAGCGGCTTGCCACCAATCTCAACAATCGTATCCGCCCCGCTCCGAACCGAGGCTATAACACCTCCGTTCCCGGCTGCCCTTCATAAGCCGTGGCAACACCTTCCGCGAGGCGATGGGTAGCTGCCATCTCCCGCAACACAAACGTCAACTCCAACAGAACCTGTAAGTTCAACCGGAGTGGCACGGCAACAGGACCCCTCCCGCGCGGAAGGCT
>CAYULR010000098.1:4918-8412 GCA_964445685.1 uncultured Algimonas sp. | reverse complement strand
ACGTCATGAACGACCAGCGCAAGACCATCTTCGAACAGCGCATGGAGTTCATGACCGACGACGATGTGTCCGACGTCATCCAGGATTTCCGCCACCAGCTCTGCGAAGACCTGATCGAAAAGCACGTGCCCAAGAAGGCCTATGCCGAGCAGTGGGACATTGACGGCCTGACCCAGGCCGCGCGCGAAGCCATGAACATCGAGTTCCCGTTCAAGGACTGGGCGGCCGAGGAAGGCATCGCCGACGAGGAGATGGAAGCGCGCTTCAAGGAAGCCGCCGACCGCGTCGCGGGCGAACTGGCCAACGGCATCCCGCCCGAGGAAATGGCCCGGGTGGAAAAGCAGGTGCTGTTGCAGGTCATCGACCGCAACTGGCGCGAACATCTCCAGCAGCTCGACGCGCTGAAGAGCGTGATCGGCATGCGCGCCTACGGCCAGCGCGACCCGCTCAACGAGTACAAGTCCGAAGCCTTCACCCTGTTCGACAAGTTGCTCATCAGCCTTCGCGAAGACGTGACGACCGCCATGTTCCGCCTGCTGCTGAACACGCAGGTTCAGCGCCAACAAATGGCAGAGCAGCAACGGCAGAGCCAGAACAACGACGCGCTGGAAGCCGCGCGGCGAGGCGTGGAACGGCTGAAGCAGCAGGGCACTCCGCCATCGGCCGCGCCCGCGCCGTCCGGCACGCCCGCGCGTTCGCCCATGGAGCTGATGGGCGCGACCCCGGGTACGGGAGACGCAATGCCGAATGCTCCGGACGCAAACCTGTCGCCCGAAGCCCTGGCCGACCTGCCCCGCAACGCGCCCTGCCCGTGCGGGTCCGGCATGAAGGTCAAGCAGTGCCACGGCAAGGTGAGCTGATCCCGCACCTTGCCCCTTAGCGACCGGCCTCCAACAGGGCCGGTTTCGGGACCGGATAGCCCCGATAGGGTGCAAACCGCGCCTTTCCGGCGACAATTTGCAGGCGTCGGGCCGTCATCGGCCCGTCTGCGCCGCCCTGGCCCTCGCTAGAGTCTGCATTTGGCCCCTACTCGCTCCCCAGCAATGCAGGGAGCATCACAATGACAATTGCGAAACCAGGTCTTTTCCTCGCCGCGGCGATCCTCGTCTCCGGCTCATCCATCTTCGCCGCCCCGGCGCAGGCCAACGACGTCGATTGGTCCGTCGGCGTGGACTATGTCACCGAATACGTCTTCCGGGGCGCGAGCCTGGGCGCGGACAGCATCCAACCCTATGTCGAGGCAAGCGCGGGCAACTTCACGGTCGGGGCCTGGGCGTCGACCGCGTTCGGCGAAGGCTCCGGCGCGGCCTCCGACGAGATCGACCTCTACGCGGGCTACAGCGTCCCGCTGGAAGGCCCGCTCACGCTGGACCTCGGCGCGACCTACTACCACTACCCGCAAGGCGGCGGCCTGTTCGAGACGGACAACGGCGCGACCGGGTCCTACGAAGTCTCGGCGGCGGTCGGCTTCGCGGACGACGTGCTGCTCGCCCCGTCTCTCGCCGCCTATTACGATTTCACGCTCGAAGCCTTCACCCTGGAAGGCGCGGTCGGCCACAGCGTCGGCTTCGGGGAGAAGAACGGCATGGATCTCGGCCTGACCGTGGGTCTCGTGGACGGGGACGGCTTCTCCTACGAATGGGCCACGGCGAGCGTCGCGCTCTCCAAGGCCATCACGGAAGAGGCCTCCGTCTATGTCGGCGTGAACTACACGCTGAACTCCGAAGACGTGCTCGACTTCAACGCCCTGCGCCAGCGCGACGAGCTGCTCTGGTTCGGCACCGGCAT
Organism: uncultured Algimonas sp.; assembly: GCA_964445685.1. Classification (GTDB taxonomy): domain Bacteria; phylum Pseudomonadota; class Alphaproteobacteria; order Caulobacterales; family Maricaulaceae; genus Litorimonas. Next base: position 6,624 of record CAYULR010000098.1, on the reverse strand, counting down.
CTCGGTCGGTTTCTAAGAGTACGCCCAAGGAGACGGGACGCCCCGGTCCTTTCGAAGGGACCGGTCGAAGACATGGCCCGGACGGTTCGCCGTCCGGGTTTTTTCATGTCCTGCCGTCTTCGTGACTGGACCCCCTGCCCCCGCCCGCTAGTGCGGTTGAAACGGGGGATTTCCACATGAGCGGACTGATCGGGCTTGCCGCCTTCCTGGGCTTGGCGTGGTTGTTCTCCGAAGACCGGGGCGCGGTGCGTTACGCGGACGCCGCGCGGACGCTGGCCTTGCAGATCGTCATCGGCGCGCTCGCCCTGCTGACCCCGGTCGGGACGGTCGTTCTGGGCGGGATGAGCCGGGGCGTGCAGAGCGCCATCGACTATGCGAACGAGGGCATCCGCTTCATGTTCGGACCGCTTGCGGACGCAAGTGGCGGCATGATCCTTGCCTTCCAGGTCCTGCCCGTCATCATCTTCATCGCCGCCATCCTGTCGGTCCTGTTCCACCTCGGCGTGATGCGCATCGTCATCCGCGTCATTGGCGGGGCGATCGGCAAGCTGACGGGCGCGGGCCAGCTGGAGTCGACCGCGTCGGCCGCGAACATCTTCGTCGGCATGGCCGAAGCGCCGCTGGCGATCCTCCCTTATTTGCCGCGCCTGTCGCGCGCGCAGCTCTTCGCCGTGATGAGCCTCGGCCTCGCCAGCGTCGCGGGCAGCGTTCTGGCGGCCTACGCCGCGCTCGGCGTGCGCACAGACCTGCTGCTGACGGCCGCTTTCATGGCCGCGCCGGGCGGGCTTCTCATGGCGCGCATCCTCGTGCCGGAAACGGGCGAGCCGCTCGACATCGACACGCCCGACCCGGATGGGGACGCGCTGAGCGCCCGTGCCAGCAGCGTCATTGATGCCCTTACGCGCGGGGCACTGACAGGGCTGCAGATCATGCTGTCCGTCATCGCCGTGCTGATCACCTTCGTTGCGCTCATCGCGCTGTTGAACGGAATCCTCGGCGGGGTCGGCGGTCTGTTCGGCGCGCCGGACCTGACTTTGCAGCAGATCGCGGGATACGTCTTCGCGCCGTTCGCCTGGTTGGTCGGCGTGCCGTGGGACGAAGCGGCGTCAGCCGGGCGGTTCCTGGGCGAGAAGGTTATCGTCAACGAGTTCATCGCCTATGCGAGCTTCGTGCCCGAGGCGGACAGCTTTTCCGAGCGCGGGCAGGTCGCCATCACGGTCGCGCTGTGCGGGTTCGCCAACCTGACGGGCCTGGCTGTGTTGATCGCAGCCATGGCGGCGGCCGTACCGGAGAGGCGCGGCGAGGTGTCGAAACTGGGGCTGAAGGCGGTGCTGGCGGGCACGCTGTCCAACTTCACCTCGGCGGCGATCGTCAGCGTGCTGGTCGCCGTGCAGGCGCTGATTGGCTAGCCGAGCGAACGGCCGATATTCAGGAACTTGTCCCGGCGGCGCTTCACCAGCGCGTCCGGCTCCAGCTCCGACAGCATGTCGAGCTCCGACAGGATCTTCGCGCCCACGCGCTTGACCGCCTCGTCGGGTGCGCGGTGCGCCCCGCCGATCGGTTCGGTCACGATGCCGTCGATCACGCCGAACCCTTCCAGGTCCTGCGCCGTGATGCGCATGGCCTTGGCGGCGTCTTCCGCGCGGCTGCCGTCGCGCCACAGGATGGACGCGCAGCCTTCGGGCGAAATCACCGAGTAGATGGAG
>CAYULR010000098.1:0-4908 GCA_964445685.1 uncultured Algimonas sp. | reverse complement strand
TGATGACGGAGACGAACGGCACGCGCAGAGACAGCCCCTTGTCGATGGAGCGCGCGATGGCTTCCGCCTGTCCGCGCTCTTCCGCGCCGCGGCCCGGATAGGCCCCGGCCGTGTCGACGAAGCTCACGACCGGCAGGTCGAACCGCTCCGCCATGTCCATCAGGCGCGCCGCCTTCCGGTAGCCTTCGGGCCGCGCCATGCCGAAATTGTGCTTCAGCCGCGTCTCCAGATCCTTGCCCTTCTCATGGCCCATCACGATCACGGCGCGGTCCCCGATGCGGCCCGGCCCGCCGATCAGCGCGTCGTCGTCCCCGAACTGGCGGTCGCCCGCCAGCGGCGTGAAGTCCGTCACGAGCCGGTCGATATAGTCCGTAAAGTGCGGGCGCGCCGGGTGGCGAGCGACCTGCGCCTTTTCCCACGGGCCGAGGCGGGCATAGAGCTTCTTCAGCTCCCCGGCCGCGCGGCCGCTGGCTTCCTTGGCGGCATTGGCGTCTGTCTCCAGAAGCTGTTCGGCTTCCTTGTCCAGCTCCGCCACGGAACGTTCGAAATCGAGATAGGTCAGCGACATGCGCGCCTCATAGCGGACCGGGCCGATAGGTCCAGCCTGGCGATTCAGCGGGCTTCCGTTCAGGGCCGGTATTCGCGGCGGGTCACGCTGTGGCCATAGCGCTGCACGAAGCGGCGCTTGACGCGGCGTTCCCAGCTGGCGCGGTTGCCGTGCAGCGTGTCTTCGGCGTCGAGCACCGTATCGGTGAACTTTTTCGAGGTGAGAGGCTTCTGGCCCACGACGAGGTCGCTCCCGCGCACGCCCGCATTGAAGTCCCATTCGTCGCGCAGCATGTCGAGCAACAGGTCGAGATCGCGGATCAGGTCCGGGTCGCGCGGGTCTTTTTTACTCATTTCGAGACCTTCTCTGACATTGTTTCTGAAAGGGGGTGCGCCTGTTCCACCAGCGCCTTGAGGCGGGCGTCGAGCACGTGGGTGTAGATCTGCGTCGTGGAGATATCGGCGTGGCCCAGTAGCGTCTGGACCGCGCGCAGGTCCGCGCCGCCTTCCAGCAAGTGCGTGGCGAAGGCGTGGCGCAGCACGTGCGGGCTGACGCGCGACGGCGGCAAGCCCGCCTCCCGGGCCAGGTCCTTGAGGATGAGCGCGAACGCTTCGCGGGTCAGGTGGCCGGATTTGCTGCCGCCTGGAAAGAGAAACGGCTTGGCGCGCGCTTGCGCGTCCACGCCCTTGGGCATCGTCTGGGCGCGCACCTCGTTCCAGGCCTCCAGCGCTTCGAGGGCGGGGCGCGTCAGCGGGACGAGACGTTCACGCCCGCCCTTGCCCTTGATCAGCAGGCACCCGTCCTTGCGCCGCGTCTGCGCGGTCTTCAGCCCGACCAGTTCCGACACGCGCAAGCCGCCCGCATACAGGATTTCCAGCATGGCGAGGCGGCGCAGGCCCTTGGGACTATCGTTGCGCGCCGCCGTCTCCATCAACCGGTCGACCTCGTCGCGGGTGAGCCCCTTGGGCAGCGGCTTGGGCGCTTTGGGCGCGCGCAAGCGGTGGGCGGGATTGTCGTCCCGCAGGCCTTCGCCCTGCACGAAGAGGCAATATTGTTTCAGGGCAGAGAGCTTGCGCGCCGCCGTGGATGCACCCAGCCCGCCATCGGCCCAGCCGGACAGCACGCCTTCCAGGTGACCCGTCGAGGCATCCAGCAGTGTGCGGGGGCTCAGGGCCGCAGACCAGTCGCGCAGGTCCCGGCGATAGGCGGCGAGCGTGTTGGCGGCCGCGCCGCGTTCCGCGCTCATCATCTCCAGGAACGTCTCGACGCTCACCTGTGCCTACAGTCCGCGCAGATATTCGAACGCGGCCAGCTGCCCGGCCGTCTCCGACAGGCCCGCATCGCGCAGCGCCTGCAGCGCGTGGTAGAGCGCCAGCGGGTCGCGGTCCGCGGACAGGTTCGTCGCCACGCGCAGCAGCGTTTCCGCCTGCGCCCCGCGGTCGGCGGCGTGGTCGAGCGCGATCCAGTCCGTCCAGTCGGTGGACCCCGGCCGCGACAGGCCGTCTAGCAGGCCTTCCGTCATCTCGTCGAGGTTGGAGCCGAGGCCCAACGCGATGAGCACATCCGCCTGCGCGCCCGTCTCCTGCGCCTCCAGCGCGGTCTCCAGGCCGATGCCGAGCGAGCGGCCATAGAAGCCCCCGCCGATCGCGTCCGAGGCCAGCGCCAGGCGTTCGCGCGTGCGCTCCAGCGCCGCGTCCGTTTCTGGCGCGTCCGACGCTTCGTCCTCCGGCACAGACCCCTCCGTCGGGTCCCCCGACAGATCATCCACCACGGGTTCGGGCTCCAACGCATCGTAGAGCGCGCGCATCAAGCCGACATCGCGCTGCACGGCGGCGAAGCGCGCAAACAATGGCAGGTCCGCGCGCGCCATGTCCGCCGGGTCGAGCACGGCCGGGATGCGCGGCAGCACGCGGTAGGGGTCGAGCCCGGCCGCGCGGGCGCGGTCCACGAAGGCCGACACGGCGGCGGCGTCACCATCGCGGCCCAGCACGAAGAGCTGCGCCGTGCCCTGGTCCGATGTGTCTTCCAACGCGGTTGCCAGATCGAAGGTCGCAACAGGGTCAGGTTCGGCCGGTTGGATGAACGGGTCTGGTTCTGCAAAAAGCTGTATCGGGGCGTTGGGGTCGTCGGGGACAGTGTCCTGCGGCGCCGCGACCGAGTCTGGCTCTTCCTCTTCCAGCTCCAAAGGCCGAGGCTCGCCCGCCAGTTCGGTCATGCGCGCCGCGAGCGCGGCGGCGTCCAGGTCCAGCAGCTCCGCCCACAGCCCGTCCACCGGCTCCGGCACGTCGAGATTCGTCTCCTCGCCCCGGTCGCGCAGGATGTCGCGCGCGAGGTCCGCCGCCGCCGTCTCGCCGCGCAGCTCGTGACAGGCGGCGCGCAGGCGCACCCAGTAGGTCTCGCCACGGCCGCGCTGCACGGCGTCGGAGAGCTCGCACGCACCATCGAGGTCGCCGCGCGCCAGACGGGCATCCGCGCGCAGGCGGGGGTCGCGCGCCGCCGGGTTGCGGGCTTCGAACCGGGCATATTCATCGGGCGTGGCCAGCACGCGCGCCGCGTCGATGCGGGCGGTCTCGTAGGCGCCCCCCTGGTCATTGGAGTCTCCCTCGGTTCCGCTGGGCGGGACCAGTCCGGACAGCACCACGCGGCGCAGCATGTCGCGCAGCACCGGATGGTCCGTGTCACGCGGCATGGCCGCCATCAGGCGCAGGGCGCGTTCCGCAGACGTGCCGCGCCAGCTTTCCGCATCCAGCGGCGTGTCGATGGCGATGCCCGGCGTGAACGCCTTGGGCGCATCGAGGCTATCGACCGTGATCTGGGCATGGGCCGGTCCGGCCAGCAGCGCCAGAGCTGCGGCGGACGTGGCGAGGCGGAGCATCTTCGCCGACCTAGCGGTCATACGTGTCTGGCAGCTCTATGCTGCGCACATCCTGCGGCGCGGTTTCGGGTCCGACCGACCCGGCGAGCCAGACCATGACCCCGCCGACGACCACGATAAGGGCGATGGCGGCGATGAGCAGTTTCTTCATGACGGTCCTCGTGTCGCGGGCGGTTCGGCCAGGCGCCGCCCTTTTGCGGTTGAGCGGCGGGCCGGAACGCCATACATTTGTTTCCAACACACCCGTACCAGATTTTTCGCCGCGCGGCATAGAGCCAACGCGGTGCTTGAGAGTTGTTTTGATACAGAAAAGGGCTTTTCCCCCTCCAGACACAGCCGCACCGGACGGCCCACCCGTGCAGGGCGGCTCGGCCGATCCGCGCTTCGCAGGCCGCCCCGTCGCGCTTGTCGGACTGATGGGCGTGGGCAAGACGACGGTCGGGCGGCGCCTCGCCAAGATGATGGAGCGGGAGTTCCGCGACTCCGACGAAGAGATCGAGCGCGCCTCGGGCCGCACGGTCGCGGGCTATTTCCGCGACCACGGCGAAGCGGCCTTCCGCGACGGCGAACGCCGCGTGGTCGACCGTCTGCTGGGCGAACGGTCGCTGGTCCTGGCCACGGGCGGCGGGGCGTTCATCCACCCGTCCACGCGCGAAATCCTGCTGGAGCGCGCGCTGGTCGTCTGGCTGAAGGGCGATTTCGAAACCATCATGGAGCGCGTGTCGCGCAAGAATACGCGCCCGCTGCTGCACGTGCCGGACCCGCGCGCCAAGATGCGCGCACTGATGGAAGAGCGCGAGCCGCTCTACGCGCTGGCCCATGTAACGGTACCCGTATCCAAGGGGCCGCACGGACGCACCGTGACGCGCGTCCTGCGCGCGATCGAAACCTTCGAGAAAGCCCATGGCTGAGCCGTCCGGAAGTACTGAGCCCGGCGAGACCCGTGTCCGGGTCGAGCTCGGCGAGCGCTCCTACGACATCCGCGTCGCGGATGGCGGGCTGGCCACGCTGGGCGCGCAGCTGAAGGCGCTGGGCCTGTCGGACCGCGTCGCCGTGGTGACCGACGAGACCGTGCACGCGCTGCACGGCGCGGCGCTGGCCGAAGCGCTTGCGGATTACCGCACGCACATGATCGTGCGCCCCGAAGGCGAGGCGGAAAAGAGCATGGCCGGATTGGAGGCCGTTCTGGAATCCTTGCTGCGCGCCGGGTTCGACCGCTCCGACACGGTGCTGGCCTTCGGCGGCGGCGTGATGGGCGACCTGGCTGGCTTTGCCGCCAGCGTGTTCAAGCGCGGGGCGAACTTCGTGCAGGTGCCGACGACGCTGCTGGCGCAGGTCGACAGCTCCGTGGGCGGCAAGACGGCGATCAACACGGCGTTCGGCAAGAACCTGGTCGGGGCCTTCTACCAGCCGAAACTGGTCCTTATCGACACCGCCCTTCTGGCGACCCTGCCGGAGCGCCAGATGAAGGCGGGCTATGCGGAAG
>CAYULR010000097.1:4529-8424 GCA_964445685.1 uncultured Algimonas sp. | reverse complement strand
TTCGCCGAGATGCGTCGTGCGGGGCACGTTCTTCAACACGATCGTGTCGATCTGCGGGTTCTCGTCCAGCTGCCGGCGGACATCGTCGAAACTGTCCGCGTCCGTGCCGCCGTAAGCGTAGGCGATGCTGTCCTCGACCACGAGGTTGAAGCGCGCCTCCGGGTCGGGGCGCGGCTGCAGCGCCTCGAACACGAAGACGGCGATGACCAACAGCGCGATCAGCAAGCCCACGGGCGAGCGGCGGCGCGGCGGAATGGGTTCCGTCCAGCCGCGCTCCCACCGGTCTTCGTCCCATCCGTTGGACGGATATCCATCCCAGCTGCGGTTGGGTGTTGGCGGAACATGGCGGCGCGGCGCATGTCCGGGCCGGCCATGATGGCCGTTCTGTGGGTTCCAAGTCATAGACAACCCATATAGGGAGCGCCCCCATGGCAGACCAAGAGCATCCACTCCGCCTCTACGACTCACTCTCTCGTGAGGTCAGGCAGTTTAAGCCGCAGAATGCGTCCTGCGTGACGATGTATAATTGCGGTCCCACCGTCTATTCCTACGCCCATATCGGCAACGCCCGCGCCGCCGTCGTGGCCGATGTGCTGTTCCGCGTGCTGCGCCATATCTACGGCGAAGAGCATGTGCGGTATGCGCGGAACATCACGGACGTGGACGACAAGATCATTGCCAGCGCCATGGAACAAGGCGTTCCAATCTCCGAGATCACCGAGAAGTATGCCCGCATCTACAATGAAGACCTCGCCGCGCTGAACTGCCTGCCGCCGACCGTGCAGCCCAAGGCGACCGAGCACATCCAGCAGATGGCGGACATCATCATCGAGCTGATGGACAAGGGCGCAGCCTACGAGGCGGAAGGCCACGTCTATTTCGACGTCACGGCGGACGACGATTACGGCAAGCTGTCGGGCCGAAAGCTGGAAGACAATATGGCCGGAGCCCGCGTCCAAGTCGCCAGCGTCAAACGCAACCCGGCCGACTTCGTGCTGTGGAAACCCGCGAAAGACGGCGAACCCGGCTGGAGCCAGCAGGAGACGTCATCCACCTATTTCGTGGACTGGAAAAACTACGGAAACCAGACCTTCGCGACCAAGGCGGGCCGCCCCGGCTGGCACATCGAATGCTCCGCCATGGCCAAGGAAACGCTGGGCGAAACCATCGACATCCACTGCGGCGGCATCGACCTGAAATTCCCGCACCACGAAAACGAAATCGCGCAGAGCGAGACGTGCAACGGCAAGACGTTCTCGAACTATTGGGTGCACAATGAATTTCTCAACATGGGCAAGGACAAGATGTCCAAGTCATTGGGGAACGTGGTGCTGGTGCATGACCTGCTGAAGGACTGGGATGGGGAAGTTATTCGGCTGGCACTGTTGAAGGCGCATTACCGGAATGAGCTCGTTTGGAGCGAGGACTTGCTGCGGGAAAGTAAGGCGCAGTTGGATGGGTGGTACAAAGCTATTTTAATGTGCATACACGCAAAAGTTGATTATGATGATGTATTTGCACCTATCATTGGACCTCGTGGTGACAGTTATGGCATCGAAAGGTTTCTCGATGACCTGCACACCCCAGATCTGATTGAGTTTCTGTCTCAGATGAAAAAATCAATTAAGGAGCTCTTTGCTCATTACTTAGACATTCAAGATAACGAGATTGGCGCAGTTAATTCCGTTAGGGAAACTATGCAGCAATACTACAGTAATCTAGTTACAGTCGGATATCATCTAGGTTTTTTTGAGAATGATCCCACCCAATATATTCTAGGCAATGCGTCAGCCGAAGACCTCGCTTTAGTTAAGCAGTATGACGCGATGCGGAGCAAAGCGCTAGCGGCGAAGAAATCGGGCGATAAAACGACCATGAGCATAGCGTTTACGCGCTCTGACGAAATTCGGGACCAATTGGCTGCAAAAGGCTTCGTGATTGAGACTGGGCCAGAGGGACGGTCGGAGTTGCGGCGGGCGTAGGAACAAGCGCGCTTTTGATAGGGATGGCTTATATCACGCGTAACAAGGAATGCAGTATCTCTAACTCCGTAGCGGAAATATAAAATTTATACTCGCGGTTGTACGAAACCCGTCTCTACCCAATCTCCCCCACACACGCCCCCGCCAGTTCCGTCGTCCCCAGCGGGCACACGATCGGCAAGTCCTTCTCCACCTGTCCCGGCTTTTCCAGCCTCGGCGCCTGTCCCAGCGCGCGGCGCTGTTCCAGCTCGGCCAGGTCGTCATCGTCGATGTCGTTGAACTCTTCCGCTTCCGCGTTGGCGCGCTCCAGCAGCGCCGCTTCTTCCCGCGCGTCGAGTTCCGGCACGGGCTCGTAGGCGGTGCGGTCGATGATCGGCGTGTCGGTGAAGAATTCGGCCAGTTCGCGCTCCTTCGCGGTCAGCGCGGCTTCTACCGCTGGATCGGCGGCTTCGATGTCGTAGGTCGGGTCCGATTCGAACGGGACCTGCGCTTGGGCGGAGCCGAACAGGGCGAAGATAAGGGCGAGGGACGAGGTGGAGGCGCGGGCAAGGTGGGTCATGCCGGATCAACGCTCGCAGCCGTGATTTGGTTCACGCGGATGCGCAGGCTATGGGCCGCCCATGGCCGATATCGACATCCACCTCTTCCCATGCCTTTCCGACAATTACGGCATCCTCGTCCATGACCGCGCGTCGGGCCGGACGGCTGCCATCGACACGCCGGACGCCGCCGAGATCGCCAAGCAGTGCGAGGCCAAGGGCTGGACCCTGACCGACGTCTGGAACACCCACTGGCACCCCGACCATACGGGCGGGAATGTGGAGCTGAAGGAGCGCTACGGCGCGCACATTTACGGCCCCGGCCGGGTGGATGGCCGCATTCCGGACATCGACACGAAACTGCACGAAGGCGACACGGTCGACTTTGGCGGCCACCCGGTGCGCGTTATGGAAACGCCTGGCCACACGACGGAGCACATCGTCTTCTACCTCGAAGCGGCCTTTGACGGATCGGGGGCCTGCTTCGTCGGCGACACGCTTTTCACGCTGGGCTGCGGACGGTTGTTCGAAGGAACCCCAGAGCAGATGTGGGAGAGCTTCGGCAAGATCCTCGGCCTGCCGGACGCCACGAAACTCTATTGCGCGCACGAATACACGCTCAGCAACGCCAAGTTCGCGCGCAGCGTCGATGGCGGCCTGCCCGCGCTGGAGGACGCCGTCGCGCGCTACGAAGTCATGCGAGAGCGCGGAGAGCCGACCGTGCCGACGACGGTGGCGGTGGAGAAAGCGACGAACCCGTTCTGGCTGGCCGGAAGCGCGGAGGAGTTGGGGCGGCGGCGGAAGCTGAAAGATGCGATGTGAAAACACGGAGTTGTCCCCGGCATTTATTGCCGGGGCCTCCATCGACCTGGCTTTCACAGCTGGCCCGCACAGTCGTTGTGAAGACAAGCCGGAGGCCCCGGCAACGGGTGCCGGGGACAGTTGCTCGCGATGACACCTCTATCCCCACTCAAAACGCATGGCCGTCACGCCAAAACCACCCTTACCCCGCTCCCGTAACGTCCCTATATGACCGCCATGACCAAACCCACGCCCACTCTCGTCCCCGCGCTGGAACGCCCCTCCCCCGAAGAGGCGATGGCGGCTGTCCGCACGCTGATCGCGTGGGCGGGCGACGATCCGGACCGCGAAGGCCTGCGCGACACGCCCAAGCGGGTCGTCAACGCCTACCGCGAATGGTTCCGGGGCTACGATCTGGACCCGGCCAAGGAACTGGCCCGCACGTTCGAGGACGTGTCCGGCTATGACGACATGGTCGTGCTGCGCGACATCGACGTGGAAAGTCATTGCGAGCACCACATCGCGCCGTTCCTCGGCAAGGCCTGGGTTGCCTACCTGCCGACGGACAAGGTG
>CAYULR010000097.1:0-4519 GCA_964445685.1 uncultured Algimonas sp. | reverse complement strand
TCTCTAAACTGGTGAAGGTCGTCGATCTGTTCGCCAAGCGCCTGCAAACGCAGGAAACCATGACAGCCCAGATCGCCGACGCCATCGAAGACGCACTGCGCCCGCGCGGCGTCGCCGTCATGATCGACGCGGCGCACCAGTGCATGACCACGCGCGGCGTGCACCACCCGGACGTCTCGACCCTGACCACGCAGTTCACGGGCGAGTTCAAGACGGATAAGAGCCTGCAGGACCGGTTTTTGAGGATGGCTGGCAAATAAGCGGTCCGGCTCCGCCGAAATTTTCGATTGATAATTGAAAATAGCGTTTTGCCGCGAATGCTATGAGCGGAACCAAAAGCCGCGCGAAGCGCGTCACTCCCCCGCTGTCCCCCTCCGTCACTCGCTAACGCACGCCTTTACCACCCAATTTGAAACGAATCTCTCCGCGCCCCGTTGGTCCTCCACGGAACGGCGCAGGGCTGTTCCGCTGACGAACATCCGAGAGTTTTCCCATGACGACCCAATCCGCCCCTAATTCCGCATACGTGTCCAGCCTCAGCGAGGCCACGCGCTCCACCTCCATCGAACTGCTCAACGCCGCGCTGGTCGACGCCATCGCCCTGTCGCTGGCCGTCAAGCAGGCGCACTGGACACTGAAGGGTCCGAGCTTCATCGGGCTGCACGAGCTGATGGACGATGTGTATGGCCGCGTCAGCGAGGCCGTGGACATGATCGCGGAACGCTGCATCATCCTGGGCGGCCACACGGCCGGAACGCTGGAAAAAGTGTCCGAGCACACCAGCATGGACGCCTACCCCGCCGACATCACCTGGCAGGGCGACCATGTCGAAGCGCTGACGAAGCGCCTGATGGCGTTTGGCGGCCTGCTGCGCGAGTCGATCTCCAAATCCGGGGACGCGGGTGACGAGGACACGGCCGACCTGTTCACGGAAATCAGCCGCACCATCGACAAGGATGCCTGGTTCGTAGGCGCGCACGCAGACGCGAAATAGACGCCTGACAAAGGGGCGGCAGCATGTGCGAGCTTTACCTGTCGTCCTCCGGGACGCCGCATTTCCCGTTCGACGAGTTGCGCCAGCTCCAGCGCCATGGCGGCTCGCCCTGGACCAATCTGCAGGGATGGGGCCTTGCCTGGTGGCAGGAGGGCGGCGGCTACGGGCTGGAGAAGGAACCGCGCCCGGCGCTGGGGTCGAAGGGTTATCAAGGCCTGCTAGACCGCGCCTACGCCTCCCCCGTCCATCTGCTGCACCTGCGCGCAGCCTCCTCCGGCGGGGTGAGCCGCGCGAACACGCAGCCCTACCGGTTCGACTGGCCGGACGGGTCGGGTAAGCGAGAGGCGGTGTACCTGCACAATGGCGAGCTGAAAGGCATGACAGCCAAGCTGGTCGAAACGTTCGGCCGCGACCTGCGCGACGGCAATGCGGACAGCGAGGGCGGGATGATCCTGCTGCGCGGTACGCTCCTTGCGCTGGACGCGCACGAACAGGCCTGGAACGCTTTCCGCCTGTGGGCGCAGGAAATGAAGGGCATGGGCATCGCCAACTTCATCGTGGGTCTGGGCAGGGACATCTTCGTGCACGTCCACCGGCGCGTGGAACTGGGCGGGGACGCGCTGGACGATACGGGGCTCTACCTGTCTAAAACGGATGACCGCCTGCGCCTGTCGTCCGAAGCCCTGTCGGAGGACGACGAAGCGCTGGAGTCCGGCACGCTGCTGTGGATACGCGGCGCAGACGTGGTGGAGCGCAGCCTGACAAGCTAGGCGGGCTGGGCTAAGGCCGCACGCATGAAAGTCTTACTGATCGGATCGGGCGGCCGCGAACACGCGCTGGCCTGGAAACTCTCCCAGAGCGAACATCTGACGGAGCTGACCGTTGCGCCCGGCAATGCGGGCATCGCGTCCATCGCCAACATTGCGGACGTCCCCGCCGACGACGTGGTCGGCCTCGTCGCGCTGGCGCAGCGCGGGGCGTACGATCTGGTCGTCGTCGGTCCGGAACAGCCGCTGGCGCTGGGGCTGGCCGATGCGCTGTCCCTGCGCGGGATCAAGGTGTTCGGGCCCAGCCAGGCGGCCGCCATGCTGGAAAGCTCCAAGGCCTTCACCAAAGATCTGTGCGACCGCTACGACATTCCCACGGCAGGATACGGCGTGTTCACTGACGCGGCCGAAGCCAAGGCCTACCTGCAGACGATGAGCGCGCCCTATGTGCTGAAGGCCGACGGCCTCGCGGCGGGCAAGGGCGTGGTCATCCCGGAAACGCTGGAAGAGGCGGAAGCCGAGCTCGACGAATTCTTCTCCGGCAAGTTCGGCGACGCGTCCAAGACCGTTCTGATCGAGGAATTCATGCAGGGCCAGGAAGTCAGTTTCTTCGCCCTGTGCGACGGCAAAACCGCCCTGCCCCTGATCGGAGCGCAGGACCACAAGCGGGCCTATGACGGCGACAAGGGACCGAACACGGGCGGCATGGGCGCCTACAGCCCCGCCCCCGTCTTCACGGACGACGTCTTCGAGCAGACCATGGCGCGCATCATCAAGCCCACGGTCGACGGCATGGCCGCGGACGGCACGCCGTTCACGGGCATTCTCTTCGCCGGATTGATGATCACGGAGGAAGGCCCGAAGCTGATCGAATATAATGTGCGCTTCGGCGATCCGGAGTGCCGGGTCGTAATGCGCCGGATGGAAAGCGACCTGCTCGAGCTGCTGCTCGCCGCAGAAGCGGGAGAGCTGGCGAACGCGAAGCCACCCGCCTGGTTCACGGAGCCGGTCGTGAATGTGGTGCTGGCGGCGAAAGGCTATCCGGGATCGTACGAGAAGGGCACGGTCATCGAAGGCGTCGACGCGGCGAACGAACGCGACGGTGTCGTGGTCTTCCACGCCGGCACACGGCGCGGGCGCAATTGCGGGAAATTGAAGGCGAATGGCGGACGCGTGCTGAACGTGACGGCGTCCGGCAAGACGCTGCAGGACGCGGTGGAACTGGCGTACCAGGTGATCGAAGAGGACATTGCGTGGGACGACATGCAGTTCCGCACGGATATCGCGCACCGGGCGCTGTAGCCAAGCCGCTGTCCCCGGCATTTATTGCCGGGGCCTCCATCGGGCGCACTCTCACGTCAACAAACCCAATCGTTTTCAAGCCAAGTCAGAGGCCCCGGCAATGAATGCCGCGGACAGTGCCGCTGCATCCATCACAAACCTCTGACTAGACGACTCTCCCGAATTGCGTCACTTCCGTGACAGAAGAGGGAGAGACTTCATGAAACGCTTATTTCTGACCACGGCCGCCCTGCTGGCCCTGCCGCTGACGGCGTCCGCCGACCACCACTCCGAGAGCGACTACACGCTGGTCCACGCGGGCACGCTGATCGCCGTTCCGGGCGAAACGCCCCTGCGCAACCAGACGGTCGTCGTGCGCGACGGCAAGGTGGAGCGCATCGCGGAGGGTTTCCTGACGGACCCGGCCGCCAAAGTGGTCGACCTGAAGGACATGACGGTGCTGCCCGGCCTGATCGACAGCCACGTCCACATCTCCGCCGACCGCGCAACGGGACGCCCGGACGATGCGGTCCGGCTGGAAGCGGGCGATGTCGCCCTACAGGCCGCCGCCCACGCCAGGACAACGCTGATGGCAGGCTTCACCGCCGTGCAGGATGTGGGCGGGCCGAACGAGGTCTTCGCCCTGCGCCGCGCCATCAACAAAGGCCTCGTGCCCGGCCCGCACATCCGCGCCGCCGGGTCGGCCATTTCCGCGACGGGCGGGCACGGCGACTTCCACGGCTTCCGCGACGACATCCTGCATATGTTCGCGTCCGAGACCGTCTGCGACGGGCCGTCCGATTGCCGCCGCGCCGTGCGCCAGGCGGTGAAGAACGGCGCGGACGTCATCAAGATCACCGCAACGGGCGGCGTGCTGTCCGACACCAATGCCGGCACGGGACAGCAGCTTCTCGACGACGAGCTGGAAGCCATCGTCCAGGCCGCGTCCAGCATGGGCCGCAAGGTCACGGCGCACGCGCACGACAAGGCCGGTATCGACGCCGCCCTGCGCGCGGGCATCGATTCGATCGAACACGGCTCCTTCATGGACCGGGAGACGACGCGCCTCTTCCGCAGCCAGGATGCGGTCCTGGTCCCGACCGTCCTGGCCGGGAAGACGGTCGAGGAATGGGCCAAAGACCCGAACACCTTCCTGTCACCCTTCCAGGTCGCCAAGGCCCGCCAAGTCGGCCCGGCCATGCAGGCCATGGCGACGCTCGCCTACCGCAACGGCGTGACTATCGCCTTCGGCACCGACTCCGGCGTCTCCGCCCACGGCGACAACGCCAAGGAGTTCCAGTACATGGTCGCCGCCGGGATGAGCCCAATGGAAGCCATCCGCAGCGCCACGGTCGTCGCTTCCGAACATATCCAAATGGACGAGATGATCGGCACGCTGGAACCCGGCAAGCACGCCGACATGATCGCCGTGGACGAAGATCCGCTGGCGGACGTGGCGGCGCTGATGGATGTGGAC
>CAYULR010000096.1:4837-8579 GCA_964445685.1 uncultured Algimonas sp. | reverse complement strand
AGGACGCTGCGCAGGTTGTTGTTCCAGATATGTGTGCGAAGGCCGGTGGCTTCGATCAGCATGGTCCGGCGACGGCTCGCTTACGCGCCGAAGTCGACGGTCGGCGCGATCTGGAGGGCGTCCCGGCCTTCGGGCGCTTCGAAGAACTCGCGCTCCGCAAAGCCGAACGGTCCGGCGATGAGTACGGCCGGGAATTGCTCGCGCGCCGTGTTATATTCCTGCGCGGCATTGTTGTAGAAGCGCCGCGACGCGGCGATCTTGTTTTCGATGTCGGCCAGCTGGTCCTGCAGCTGCAGGAAGTTGGTGTTGGCCTTGAGCTCCGGATAGGCTTCGGCGAGGGCGAAAAGCTTGCCCAGGGCGGCGGACAGCATGCCTTCCGCGGCGACCTGACCTTCGACCGTGTCCGCGCTGACGGCGCGGTTCCGGGCTTCGATGACTTCGCGGAACGTGTCTTTCTCGTGCGCGGCGTAGCCTTTGACGGTGTTGACGAGACTGGGCACGAGGTCTTGGCGCTGTTTCAGCTGCACCTCGATGTCGGACCAGGCCTGGTTCGTCGTCTGGCGCAGCGCGACCAGCCGGTTGTAGATGCCGATGATGAGAACGGCGAGAACGGCGACGATGCCGAGAATGACGAGAAGTGTAACCATGCCGTAGGTTAATCGCTGGCCCATCGGCAGCGCAAGCCTAATTCACGACGCCCGTGACCAGTCCGGGGAAAGCGATAAGCAGGGCTATCAGCGCCAGCTGGATGGCGATGAAAGGCAAAACGCCACGATAGAGATGCGCCGTCGTGACTTCGGGCGGGGACACACCGCGCAGGTAGAAGAGCGCGAATCCGAAGGGCGGAGTCAGGAAGCTCGTCTGCAGGTTCAGCGCCATCACCACGCCGAGCCAGACCGGGTCTATCCCCGCCGCCAGCAATGGCGGCGCGACGAGCGGAACGACCACGAAGGTGATCTCGATGAAGTCGAGGAAGAAGCCCAGCACGAACATGACCAGCATGACGAGAGCGAACGCGCCCCACACACCGCCGGGGGCCGACGCCATCAGGTGCGCGACCATCTCGTCCCCGCCCAGTCCACGGAAGACGAGGCTGAAGACAGTTGCCCCGATCAGGATGACGAAGACCATGCCCGTAATGTGCATGGTGGAGCGTGAGACGTCGGCGAGCTGTCCGTGCCGCAGGAGCCGCCAGCCGGCGATGGCTGTTCCGGCGACGCCGAGGATGACGAGGACCAGCGCCACCGCGCCCGCGAGCGTCTCAGTGCCCGTCCATTCTGTCTGCTGGAGGCGGAGGTCCACGCCCGTCAGGTCGAGACCCACCAGGGCCAGCAGCGCCAGCGCTCCCCAAATTGGCCAGTGCCGCTTGTCCGGGGCGGTCCGGCTGGCCGCGAGCAGCATGGCGCCCAGAGCACCCAGCGCCGCTCCGCGCGTGGGCGTGGCATATCCGGACAGGATGGAACCCAGCACGGCGACGATGAGGAAGATAGGCGGCACCATGGCCTTCACGGAACGCCAAAGCAGTGCCTTCGCATCCGTGTCGTCTGGCCAGGGTTGCGCAGGCGCTTTGGCCGGCGTCAGAACGGCTGTGGCGAAAATGTAGAGCGCATAGGCGGCGACGAGGATGAGCCCTGGGAGGAGCGCTCCGGCGAACAGGTCGCCCACCGACACGACGGCGTCGCTTTCCAGGCCGAAGGACCGTTGCGCCTCCTGGAACGCATTGCCGATTTGGTCGCCCAGGATGACGAGCACGATGGAGGGCGGAATGATCTGTCCCAGCGTGCCGGACGCCGCGATCGAGGCGGAGGCGAGGGGAATGTCGTAGCCGCGTTTCAGCATGGTCGGCAGGCTCAGCAGGCCCATCGTCACGACTGTCGCGCCGACAATGCCCGTGGACGCCGCCAGCAAGGCCCCGACGAAGATGACGGAGATACCGAGCCCGCCGCGCAATGGTCCGAACAGATCGCCCATGTTCTGCAGCAGCTCCTCCGCGATGCGGGACTTCTCCAGCATCACCCCCATGAAAACGAAGAGCGGCACGGCGATGAGGATTTCGCGCGTGATCAGCGGGTAGATGCGCGCGGGCAGGCTGAGAAAGAAGCTGGGATCGAACAGGCCTAATGCGCTGCCGATCCCGGCAAAGATGACGCTGACACCTGCCAGCGTGAAGGCGACGTTGTAGCCCGCCATCAGCCCGGCGCAGGCGGTGAAGAACATCAGCGCGGCGAGTAGTTCCGGCGCGCTCATGACCGTCTGTCCTCTGCATCCTCGAAGAGGGGCGGGACGCCGTCGGGACGGTCTGGAAGCGGCTGGCCCGTCAGGACAAACGCGGCGCGCACGGCGATGGCGAGGCCCTGCGCGGTGAGCGTGATCGCGAAGACGGGAATGAGCGTCTTCAGCAGGAAAACGCCGCGAATCCCGTTGCCTTCGGCTGATCCTTCAAGCGTCTGCCAGGAGAAACCGACAAAGGTCTGGCTGTTCCAGACGATCAGCAGGCAGACGGGCATCAGCAGCAAGTAGAAGCCCGCAAGGTCCACGCGCGCGCGTCCTTTGGGGCCAAATCCGGCGTGGAAAACATCCACGCGGACATGCTGCCCTGCCAGCAAAGTCGCCGCCGCGCCGAGCAGGATGATGACCGCCTGGAAGTAGTAGGCGCTTTCCAGCCATTTCACCGTCATCGTGCCGAAGATGGACAGAGCGAAGACGGAGGCTGCGACGCTGATGACCAGCAGGGGCAGCGCCCACTTCACGATTTCGCCGAGCGTATGCGTCGCCGTGTCGACGGCCCTGACAAAAGCCGCGAGCCAAACCGTCAGGCGTGTCATCGGACGGATCAGATGGACCACAGGCAGGGCGAGCAGGGGCAGGAAGGCCCAACCGATGGCATGCAGTGCGTCCCCCACAGCCGCGTCTTACGTGCGGCCGAGCGTGCGCGACCGGATGAATGCGCCGTCGCTGATCTCGGTCCATCTGGCGTAGCGGTTCCGGGCATCGATATAGCTGTCGAAGATCCGGCTCACGAGCGGGTCGCTCTGCGCGAGATCGCCGACAATCGTGTCCGCCGTCTCTCCCACGGCCCGCAAGATGTCGTCCGGCATCAGGGACGGCTCGATGCCGTGGCGGGTGCGCAGCGTGTCGAGCGCTTTGGCGTTCTCGACCGTATACTCGCCGACGGACTGGTCGTTCGCGGCCTTGCAGGCGTAGCGGATGATGGCTTGTTCGGAGCGGCTCAAACCCGCCCAGCGGTCCAGGTTCATGCCCACGGCGAGGCTCGCTCCGGGTTCGTGGAAACCGGGCAGGTAGTAGTTCGGGGCTTCGCGGTAGAAGCCCAGGGCGAGGTCATTCCAAGGTCCGACCCATTCCGTCGCATCGATGGACCCGGACTGGAGCGCCTGGTAGATTTCTCCGCCCGGCAGCAAAACGGGCGTGCCGCCCAGCTCGCTCAGCACGCGTCCGCCCAAGCCCGGCATGCGCATCCGCAGGCCGCGCAAGTCTTCGAGGCCCGTCAGCGGGCGTTTGAACCAGCCCCCGGACTGGTGGCCCGTATTCCCGGCCTGGAAGGCAATGATGTTGTTGCGGGCCGACAGCTCGTTCCAGAGCTCCTGTCCGCCGCCCCAATCGATCCAGCCCATGATTTCCGTCGCCGTCATGCCCATTGGAACGGCGGTGAAGAAGGCGAAGCCGGGCGAAACGCCCTGCCAGTAATATTCCGCCGCGTGGTACATGTCCGCCGCGCCCGTGG
>CAYULR010000096.1:0-4827 GCA_964445685.1 uncultured Algimonas sp. | reverse complement strand
CGCGCCGACCAGCTCTCCGGCCGCGTATACTTTCACGTCGATCAGCCCGTCCGTCATCTCGCGCACGGCGTCAGCGAAGCGGACAGGCATGATGCCGAGCCCGGGGAAATCCTTCGGCCAGCTAGTCGCCATGCGGAACTGCTTGATGCCGCGGTTGAGGTTGGGCGAGGAGAGGTCGGAGCGCGCCGGGGCCGTCGGAGTCTGGTTTGGCCGGCTGCCCGACAGAGCCCCAAGCACGCCTGCGCCCGCAGCTAACGCGCCTGCGCCGAGGACGATGTCGCGGCGGCGCGTCATGCGCTGCGCAACCGCAGCGGCATCCAGCCCCGGTGGCCCAGGACTTCAGCGGGTTGGAAGCGGGCCTTGTAGTCCATCTTTGGACTGCCAGGGACCCAGTAGCCAAGATAGAGGTAGGGCACGGCCTCGAGCTTCGCGCGGCGGATCTGGTCGAGGATCATGAAGATGCCCAGCGACCTCGCGGTCAGGTCCGGGTCGAAGAAGCTGTAGACCAGCGACAGGCCGTCATTGAGACGGTCGATTAGCATGCAGGCGATTAGTGTCTCGTCCGGCAAGCGGTACTCCACGATCTCAGTCTCGGACGCGCACTCCTCCACCATCATCTCGTAACGCGACATGTCCATGTCCGTCATGCCGCCGCCCGGGTGGCGGAAGCCGAGATAGCGTTTCAGAAGCTCGAACTGCTCGCGCGTGGCCACGGCCGGGGCGAGATCGACGGACAGGTCGTCGTTGCGCTTCATGGTCCGGCGGAAGGACCGGCTGGGCGAGAACTCGTCCGCGATAACGCGCAAGGACCGGCATTCCCGGCAGCTTTCGCAGGCCGGACGGTAGATCACGTTCTGGCTGCGCCGGAAGCCCGCATGGGTCAGGTGGTTGTTCAGGTGAGGGCCGTCCAGCGGATCGAGCTGGGTGAAGATTTTCCGCTCCATCCGGCCCGGCAGGTAGGGGCAGGGCGACGGGATGGTCAGGAAGAACTGCAGCTGGTTCGGATCGAACGGATGGCTCATCGTCTATTTTGCCCCTTTCCCAACCTACAGACCAAAGTAGGCGCTACAAATCAAAGAGAAATGGCAAGAGCAAGATGTAGGACACCCACAATAGCAGGATGAGCGGGATGCCGAACCGGGCGAAATCCCCGAATTTGTAATGGCCGGGACCCATGACGAGCAGGTTGGTCTGGTAGGCGATGGGCGTCGCGAAGCTGCAGTTCGCGGCGAAGATGACGGTCAGGACCATGACTATCGGGTCGATGTCGGCCTGTTGCGAGATGGACAGAGCTATAGGCGCGAAGAGAAGCGCGGCCGCCGAATTGCTGATGATGTTGGTGAAGAACGCCACGACGATGAACACTGCTGCGACCAACGCCCGCGCGCCGTAGGGCTCGAACAACGCCACGACGTTGGTGCCGATGAAGGTCGCGCCGCCCGTCGCTTCGAGCGCCAGGCCCATGGCGAAGGCCGCCCCGATCAGCAGGAAGATGCGCATGTCCAGCGCGCGGACGGCCTGGCGGATGTTCAGGCATCCCGTCGCGATCATGGCCAGCGCGCCGCCCAAGGCTGCAATTTCGATAGGCACGAGCGAGAGGGCGGCGGCGGCAATCGTGACTACGAAGACGAGCTGCGCCGTTTTGGCCTTGCGGATATCGGGCAGTTCGGACGTGCTCCAATCCAGCAGGATCAGGTCACGGCTTTGGCGCAAGGCGCTGATTTCGCTTTCGAACCCGAAGAGCAGCAGCACGTCGCCCGCCTCCAACCGGATATCGAGCATTCGCTTGCGGATCATGCGCGAGCGGCGCTGGATGCCGAGCACGAGCGTGCCCGTCTGGCGGCGGAAGCCGATCTGCTCGATGTTGCGCCCGATCATGCGCGACCCTGGCGCGACGACGGCTTCGGACAGCATGATGGGGTCGTCCTGGTTGTCCGCGTCCCCGAAGCCGCCAATATCGAGCATGCCGCGCAGATATTGCGGCCTTGTCTTCAGCAGGGCGGACAGCTGGGGCCGGGTTGCGGCAACGATGAGGACATCGCCTTCGCGCAGCGGCTCTTCGAAGGGCGGCAGAAAGGACGCCTCGTCGCGTTGCACCATGCGGACCGTGACGTCGCGGAGCTGCGCGTACAGGCCCGCCGCCGGGGCCGCGCCTTCCAGCGGGTGGCCACGCGTGATCTGGATCTGCGCGATATATTGCTGTCCGGAGGATTGCAGCGCGGGTTCTTCCGACTCGCGGTCCGGGATCAGCCAAGGCGATGCGACGACGATGAAAGCGGCGCCGATGGCGGCGAGGGCGATGCCCGGGACGAACTGGCTGAAGAAGGACAGGGAGAAGTCCGTGCTGCGGACGAGCACGTCGTTCACCAGCAGGTTGGTGGAGCTGCCGATCAGAGTGGTCATGCCCGCGAGGATGCACAGAAAGGACAGCGGCATCATGTAGCGCGATGCGTTCACGCCGAGCTTTCCGCTCATGGCGGCCAACACCGGGATGAACATCACGACCACGGGTGTGTTGTTCATGAACATGGACACGGCGAAGGCGACGCCGAACACCATGAGGAGCGTCCGGCGCGGCGACTTGTCGAGGGCTTTGTTGATCGTCGCCGTCAAACGCTCCAGCGCGCCCGTCTGGAACATGCCTTGTCCCACGACCAGCAGCGCCATGATCGTGATCAGGGCCGGGGCGGCGAAGCCGGACAGAAGGGTGGAGCTGTCGAGGCCTTGCTGTGTGTCCGTGAACAGAACGCCGAACAGCATCAGCGAGAAGATGAGCCCGACACTGATGGCTTCGATGGAGAAGCGCTCGCGCACATAGAGGTAGACACCGACCAGGACGATCGCGAACACGCTCCACATCTGTACGGTTTCGGGCAAAGCCCACATGCAGCGGTCCACCTGATGCTTGAAAGACGCCTTAGCTATGGGCGATAGGTCTCTAGGACTTCAAGGCTTTTCGAAAACGGATCGGAGCGGATCATGGCGACGTGTGCATTTCTGGGTTTGGGCGTCATGGGCTTTCCCATGGCAGGGCATTTGCGCGTGGCCGGGCACGATGTGCGCGTCTGGAATCGCACGGCGGCGAGAGCGCAGGATTGGGAAGCGAAGTTCGGGCCTGGCGCATTCGATTCGGCCGAAGAGGCCGTTACCGACGCGGACTTCCTCATGGTCTGCGTCGGGGCGGACAAGGATGTGTTCGAACTGATCGACCGCATCGAAGGCGCGTTGAAACCGGGCGCGATCGTCATCGATCACACAACGGCGTCGCCCCAGTGTGCGCGGGACGTGGCCAAAAAGTTGGCCATGCGCGGCGTGGCGTTCCTGGATGCCCCGATCTCCGGCGGTCAGTCCGGTGCGGAAGCCGGGGCGCTGTCCGTCATGTGCGGCGGCTTGGCAGAGACCTTCGACGCCGCCCGCCCTGTGATGGAAAGCTATGGCAAGACGATCACTCATCTGGGCGAGGCCGGGGCTGGTCAGACCGCGAAATGCGTCAACCAGATCTGCATCGCCGGGACGCTCCAGGGCTTGTCCGAGGGTATCCGCTTCGCGCAGGCGGCCGGGCTGGATCCAAACCGGCTGCTCTCGGCAATCGGTGGCGGCGCGGCACAGAGCTGGCAGATGGACAACCGCCTGACGACAATGTTTGCCGGAGAATTCGACTTCGGGTTCGCCATCGACTGGATGCGCAAGGATCTGGCGATCGCGCTGGAGACGGCGAAGCAGATGAGCGTGGACCTGCCCACGACGGAGCGCGTGGATGCGGCCTACGCGGACGTGCAAGAGATGGGCGGAAGCCGGCAGGACACGTCAGCGCTGATCCGGAGTTTGCCGAAAGCTGGCTGAAAGCTCTTCTTACTTCCGTCATGGCACAGCTTGACTGTGCCATCCATGCGGCTTGCGATGGGCTCCGAAGCATGGATCGCACGATCAAGTCGTGCGATGACGAGTTAGTGTGAACCGCCCAAGATCTCAGCCGCCCGGATCGCGCCGTAGGTCAAGATGCCGTCACATCCGGCCCGCTTGAACGCCGACAGGCTCTCCATCAGCAGCGCTTCGCTGTCAGCCCAGCCATTGGCGGATGCGGACTGGATCATCGCGAACTCTCCGCTGACCTGGAAGGCAAAGGTCGGCGCGCCGAATTCTGCTTTAATGCGGTGGATGATGTCCAGATAGGGCAGGCCGGGCTTCACCATAACCATGTCCGCGCCTTCCAGCAGGTCCAGCTCGACCTCTTGCAGCGCTTCTGATGTGTTGGCGAAATCCATCTGGTAGGTCCGCTTGTCGCCGCGCAGGGCGGAACTCGTCCCGATCGCATCGCGGTACGGGCCGTAGAAGGACGAGGCGAACTTGGCCGCATAGGACAGGATCATCGTGTCGGCATGACCCGCGCCGTCGAGCGCGTCCCGGATCGCGCCGACGCGTCCGTCCATCATGTCGGACGGGGCAACGATGTCTGCCCCCGCGTCCGCCAGAATCACGGACCCTTCGGCCAGCAGGGCCAGCGTCGAGTCGTTGTCGATGACGTCGCCCTGCATCAACCCGTCATGGCCGTGGTCCGTGAACGGGTCGAGTGCGACATCCACGATGACGCCGATGCCTGGCACTTCGTCCTTCAGGCGCTTGATGGCCAAGGGAACGAGCCCGTCTTTGTTGAGCGCCTCGCTTGCGGTCGCGTCCTTCCGTGCCGGGTCGATGAACGGAAAGAGCGCGATGGCGGGAATGCCGAGGTCCCGCGCCCGCTTGGCCTGCTGGACCAGCTCGTCCAGGCCCAGCCGGGACACGCCGGGCAGGGACGGGACAGGGCCCATGACGTCTTCGACATCGGTG
>CAYULR010000095.1:0-8591 GCA_964445685.1 uncultured Algimonas sp. | reverse complement strand
TCACGGGCCGTATCACCGGCCCCGGAACCGTGGAGGTCACGCCGTGATCGCAACTCTCGCTTCGCGCGCCGCCCTCCTGTTGGCGGCCACCACCCTCGTGGCCTGCGGCACGACCGGCGCCCCGCAACGCGCCGTGGTCCAGGCCCCCGTCGTGCAGCCCGCCCCCGTGGTCCCGGCTGCCTACGCCCCGCCGCCCCGGGCGCAGTCCGCCTCGCTCTGGAGCCATTCCCCGGAATCGCTGTTCGGCGACCGCCGCGCGCGCGGGCCGGGCGACATCCTGACGGTCCGCATCGACATTGACGACCAAGCCGAAATGCGCGCGTCCGTTGCGACGGACCGCTCGGCCAATGAAGGCTTCGGCATCGGCAACCTCTTCGGTCTCGGCGAGCTCTGGGACAATCTCCTGCCCGAAGACGGCGACCTCGATACGGCGGTCGATATCAACCGTAACTCCAACGTGGATGGCAGCGGTCAGCTGCGCCGGGGCGAGACCCTGTCGCTGACGCTTGCCGCGCAGGTCGCGGACGTGACCCCCAATGGGGACCTTGTCATCATCGGCCGCCAGAACGTGCAGGTCGAAGGCGAAGCCCGCACCCTCTACGTCTCCGGCGTGGTCCGGCGCGAGGACATCAGCCGACGCAACGTCATCACGTTGGACAAGATCGCCAACGCGCAGGTCGGCTATGACGGCAGCGGGGCCGTGTCGCGCACGACCATCGACCGGTCGGGCACGCGCCTGCTCGACACCGTCATCCCCTTCTAGGAGCCCGACGTGAAAGCCCTTCTCCTCCCCATATTGCTCTCGGCCAGCGCGGCAGGCGGCGTCTTCGCCGCCGACTTCGTGCGCGGTGACGGGGGCGCCCCTGCCGAGGCCAAGGCCGACGGCGCGCACAAGGACGACGCCCATTCCGACAAAGGCCACGGCGACAAAGGGCATGGTGACAAGGGCCACGGGGACGACGCCAAGGGTAAGAAGGCCAAGCCGTCCTCAAAGGGCCACGGCTCCAAGGACGACTATGCGGAGTCCGGCGACACCGAATATGTGAAGTTCAAGCGCCAGTTCGTCGTGCCGGTCGTGAAGAACCAGTCCGTCGATGCGCTCATCCTGATCAATCTGGGCCTGGAAGTCCCGGCCAAGCGGCAGGACGATGTCTTCCGCATGGAGCCGCGTTTCCGCGACGCCTTCATCCGCGAGCTGCTGCAGCTCTCCGACCGGGGGTATTTCGACGAGGAACTGACCTCGCCCGCGACCTACGAAGTGCTGCGCGAAACCCTCGCGCGCGCGGCCAAGGAGATCGACAAGGAGGGCGTCAAGGACGTGCTCATCCTCGATCTGACCCGCCAGGACCGATAGGGCGGGCCTACGCGTCCGTCGAGGCAGGCGGCGGCGTTGCGCCGTCTCCGATCTGGCTCGCCAGCAGGTTGGCGATGCCTTCCAGGATCTGATTGGTCGTCGCCTGCAGCTCCAGGTTGGAGAAGGTGGCGAGCTGTTCCACGAACTGCGTCGAATCGAGCGGGGCCAGCGGGTCCTGGTTCTGGATCTGCGCGGTGAGCAGGTTCAGGAAAGTGTCGAACTGCTCGCTCTGCTCCGCGATGGCGGACTGCGCTTGGCTCGGCGTCTCCGCCTCGTCGGTCTCGTTGGCCTGGCTGTTCTGCGTCGTGGGCGTCTGCTGTCCGGAGACGTTGTTTACGATGGTCGAGAAATCCATGGTCGGCGTCCTGCGAATGTGGGCTCCGCGTCCTGCGGGGCGTGGGTGGATGTAACGAGGTGGATCTAGACGAGAATGTGCAGCCGGTCCGAGCCGTCGTCTGCGAACCGGAGCGGGTCGGGCGCGGAAGAGGCGGGTTGTGACGGCGCGTCGCTGCGGTCGCCCGAAGCGTGCTCGGAGCCGTTGCCGGAGGCGTCGTCTTGCGACTCGAAGGTGGAGCCGAAATCGCGCGCATCGCCCAGATGCACATCGACCTCCGCGCCCGCGCTTTCCTGCAGGGCGGCGCTGATGCTGGCCATGCGTTCGGACAGTGCCGTGCGGGCGGCGTCCGATTCCGGCGTCAGCGTCACGACCGTGCGGCCCTGGCTGTCGAACTGGTATTCCAGCTGGATGCGGCCCAGCTCAGGCGGGTCGATCTGCAACGTGGCGCTGCGCGCATTCAGCGCGACGGCGACCACGGCCTGCGGGACCTTGTCCAGCGTGACTGGAACGGAGGCCGTGTTGGCCGCGCTCTGGAACAGGCTTGCGGCGAGGCGTTCACCGATCCCGCCCGCACCGCTCAGCAGCGGCGCGCCCGGCGCGGACTGGACGCTCGCGGCCAAGGCCAAGCCCGAACCGGACCCCGACAGAAGACCGGAGGCATCGCCCGCACCGCGAAGCGCAGACGCCTTGGCGAGGTCCGCCAGGGGTTGGGCGTCGGAAAGCCGGACCGAGTCGATCGGGGCGTGGACGGACGTCGAAGCCTTGTCGGCTGAAACGGTCTTGATCGCGTCGCCGCCGTCCTGTGACGTGGCCAGGATATCGGGGGACGTCGCGCGCGGCGTTTGCGCCTCGGCCTCGGCGTTGGCCGTACCGCCCTGTTTGACCAGGGCCGCCGCCGCATCGTTCGCGGCAGGCGCGGTCTTGAGTGTCGCTTCGGCTTGGTCGGTGGCGAGCGTCGCCGCGCTTTCCACGGGTGCCGCCTGAGTCTGTGTCTGGGCCTGTGTCTGGGCCTCGGATTGAGGTTGGGCTTGCTTCTGAACCTGTGCCGACTGCGTGCCAGGCTCTTCCGATGCAGTCGCCGCGCTCTTGGTCGCTTGGACCTGGGCGGTTGCAAGGGCGAGCTCGGGACCGGCTTCGGTGGCCGCGTCCGTATGTTCCTCGGTCTGGCCCAGTGCGAGAGCGGTCTCGGCGTTGGGCCGGGAGGGTGTATCGGTCTTGCGCTCAGCGGTCTGACCGGACGCTTCCTGTGTCGGAAGGCCGCCTTCGCTGGCCGTCTTGTCTTGTGTCTGTTTCTCCGCCGGAGCGGTGTCCCGGCTTTCGCCCAGAGAGGTTTCGCGCTCGGACAGCGTGTCGCCGAAGCTCTTTCCGGTTCCGGCTCGCGTGTCGGACCCCTCAGAAGCCGGACGCGGCGGCGCGCTCGGTTTGCTGGACGGGGCAGGCTGCGGGGACAGGATGTTCGGCACGGCGGACATGCGCGTTCCATGGCCGGATATGGTTTACCGAGTGTTTACGCACGCGCCCTATATCTAATGACATGATCATCGCCGACACCCTGCCGCTCACCGCCCCGGCGGCGTCCCAACCGGACGTGTCCGCGGCGCGCCGCCTTGCCGAAAGCGGCGAGGACGCGGCCCTGCGCGAGGTCGCGCAGGATTTCGAGGCCGCCTTCATCGCGCAGATGCTCACCCATTCCGGCCTGTCGGAGGCGCTGACCTCCGGCGAGGGCAGCATGGCATCGGCCTTCGGGACTTTCTATGTCGAGCAGCTGGCCGAACAGATGACGGAGTCGGGCGGCATCGGCATGGCCGAGAAAATCTACAGCCGCCTGAAACAATATGGCGAGCCGGTCGACCCGACGCTGAACGCCCTTCTTTCCGACGAGGCCCAGCCATGAGCCAGACCCAGGCGCGACTGACGACCCTGCTTGAACGCATCGACCGGGCGCTGCTGGCCGAGATCGAAGTGGTCCGCGAGGGGCGTTTCAAGGAATTGCAGGACGTGCAGCGCGAAACGCTGGCGGCCGTCACCGCGCTGGACGGCGCGCAGGCGGAGCTACGGGCGGGCGGCGTGAACGCCGCCGACATGGACGGCGCCTTAGGCCGGGTGCGCGACCGCGCCCAGCAGGCGCAGGGGTTGATCGGTGCGGCGCTGAACGGAGCGCGCAGTGCGCGGTCCCGGGTCGAAGCGCTGATCCAGTCCGACGGCGAGGTCGGAGCCTATGACCGCACGGGCGGACAGATCCGCATGAACCCCGCCGGTTCGCCCTACCGCAAGACGCTCTAGACACCAGCGGGTGCAAGCGGCCGCAGGTCGCGAACATGGTTAATGCCTTCGTAAGCTCCGTTTCACCACTTGTTAGTTTCCGCGCCCTAAGGAGGGGGCAGCTCAGGAGAGCGCCGACCGGATCAAAACGGTCAACTCGTCAGGACGACTTGGTCACCTTCGTTTGCGAACCCGAAAATGTGGGGGGCGCGCGCCGAAGCAAGTTCAAAACGCGGAGCACCGGCTCCGCACACATAGGTGAAACCCAATGTCCAGCATTAACACAAACTACAGTGCCCTTGTTGCGCTCGACTCGCTCAAAGCGACAAACAAGAACCTCGCCAACGTGCAGCAGCAGATCTCCACGGGCCGCGAAGTCAACTCCGCACGCGACAACGCCGCGCTGTGGTCCATCTCCACGGTCATCGAATCCGACATCGAAGGCTTCGACCGTCTCAGCAGCTCGCTGAACCTCGGCTCTTCCGCCACGGGTGTTGCCCGTCAGGCGTCCGAGAACATCGTCAAGGAACTGCAAGACATCCGCACCGGCGTGATCGAAGCCAACGAGGACAGCCTCGACGGCACGAAGATCCAGGCCGACATCGATGCCGCCATCGAAAACATCGGTAACTTCGTGAACGCCGCTTCGTTCAACGGCACAAACCTGCTGGACGGTTCCAGCACGGATGCGCTGAACGTCCTGGCGTCCATCAACCGCGCCGCTGACGGCTCCATCACGACATCCTCCATCGGTGTCGACCGCGTGAACCTCACGACGGCTGAAAACCGCGAAGCCATCACGGCTGGCGCCGACGGTTTCGCCACGGTCGCAGCGACGGGTCTCGACAACTCGGTGGCTGACACCGTCGAAGACGTGACGGCCATCACGGTCGCAACAGTCGCCGATGCTGACACTTATACATACAGCTTCGATATTGCAGGCCAGACGATCTCGCTTGACGGGACTGACTTCGGGTCGGGTGACAACCAAGATGCTGTTGCAACAGCGATCGCCGGTGCCATTACGGCGGCCGGTATCACGGGCGTCACGGCGACTGCCAACGCCAATGTCGTCGAACTCGACATCGACGGCGGCGTGGACGCAACGATCTCCAACCTCGCCATCACGAGCGACGGTACGACCGACGTGACGGCCACGGCCGCTGCCCTGGGTGCCGCAGGCGACCAGAGCGCTCTGGACAACTCGGCTCTTCCGGCCGACGCGACCGACGTCAACGCCGTGACGATCGCTGCGGTTGCCGCAGGCGATGCCACGAACAGCGTCTACGAGCTCGAGTTCGGTGACACGACCGTGTCCTACACGGCAACTGCAACGGACACGCAAGACAACATCGCCGCTGGCCTTGTTGCTGCGATCAACGCCGCGAACATCGACGGCGTCACGGCCAAGGTCGACGGAACGAACGCCAACGAGATCGATTTCGATATCACGGGCGGTACGGACGCGGCCTTCACGCTGACGCAGAACCAAGTCGAAGAAGGCAAGACCGTTGGTGGCCTGTTCGACCTGGGCAGCATCGACGTCACGACGTCCGAAGGCGCCACCGCGGCTCTGACCACGATCGACAACCTGCTGAACACGGCCATCGACGCCGCAGCCTCCTTCGGTACGGCCCAGAGCCAGATCGATAAGCAGGTCGAGTTCATCGGCAACCTGTCGGACAGCCTCGAAGTCGGTGTGTCCACACTGGTCGACGCCAACCTCGAAGAAGCCTCTGCCCGTCTGCAGGCCCTGCAGGTCCAGCAGCAGCTCGGCGTCCAGGCGCTCTCGATTGCCAACCAGGGTCCGCAGGCTCTGCTGTCGCTCTTCCGATAGGACGAGCCCTCTAAATTCCGCGTTCCGGCCCCCGGGTCGGAACGCCTTCTACTTCCCGCACTCTCCCCGAGTCCGGGCCGTCCGCCACGGTAGCACAGGATTTCGCTATGGCTCTCATGACCGCTCACGCCTTCAACGCGAGGACCGCCTACGGCGTCTCCAGCGACGCTATCGGAAGCGACAAGGATATCGAGGTTCAGGTCTTTCAACGCGCCATCGCCAAACTGTCCACCCTCCGGGGTCCGGGCTTTTCGCTCACGGGCGAGGCTGCCGAAATCCTCTCGGAGAATCTGCGTCTCTGGGACATGCTCGCCGTCGATCTGCTCAACAAGGACAATCCGCTGGATGACAAGCTCCGCGCGGAACTGCTGTCCCTGGGGCGTTTCGTGCGCACGCACACACACGGAATTCTAGCCGGAAACGGCTCGGTCGACGTCCTCGTCGACATCAACACCGCCATCCTCAAGGGCCTTCTCGGCCAGCCTGGCGAAGCCTCCGCTTCCGCCACACAAGCCGCCTAACAAGGACCCAACGCCCATGTCCGGATTGCTCCTCAGCCTGAAGCCCAACGAGAAATTCCTCGTCAACGGCGCCCTTCTGTCCAACGGCCCCAAGCGCGGCCAGATCTGCGTGGAAGGCGAGAACGTCAACGTCCTGCGCCTGTCCGACGTGATCCACCCCGACGAAGTCCGCACGCCCGTGACGCGTCTCTACAGCGCGGTCCAGACGCTGCTGTCTGGCGACGCCGCCGGCGAAGAGGCCTGCGACCAGGTGGAACAGTATTACCGCTCCCTGACGACCGTGCTGGACGGCACGGATCTGGCGGCGACCTTGCTGAAATCCTACAAGGCCTGGGTCGACGGCCGCGTCTATTCCGCGCTCTGCCGCCTCAAGCCACTCATCCCGGCCGAAGCCGAACTGCTTGGCCTTGCGCCCGCCACGCGCGGAGCCGCACCACAGACCTCCTCTGTGCGTGCCGCCGCCAACGGATAGAGCCCCGTGCCGATCCCGCCCAGTCTTGTCGGTGGCGGCCTGTCGGGCTGGACGTTCCTGGAATCGACCAAGGAGCGCCAGCAGGCGACGTTCGAATCCTCAACCGACATCCAGCGCAGCGTCGAGAAGACGCGCGAGCTCATATCAGAGCCGTTCACGCTGGACGACCTGCTGGGTGACCGTCAGGTCCTGCGTCCGGTGCTCGACAGTTTCGGCCTGGGCGAAGAGATCGACAAGGGCGCTTTCATCCGCCGCATCATCGAAGACGGGCCGGACGATCCGCAAGGCTTCGCCCGCCGCCTGAACAATCCCGACTTCATCGATCTGTCGCGCGCGCTGCAAGCCGACGAAGACGGGCTGATCCGCTTGTCGGAGGCACAGGTCGAAGGCGTTCTTCGCGGCTACCAGGACGAAGCGTTCGAAACGGCGGTCGGCGAACAGGAACAGGACCTGCGCATCGCGCTGAACTTCCAGAGCGAGATCCAGGACCTGGCCCGTGACAGCCAGTCCGACCGGGCCTTCTGGTTCCGCGTGATCGGCAATGCGCCGCTGTTCGAAGTGTTCGACTCCGCCTTCATCCTGCCGGACGGCTTCCAGAACCTCGACGTCGACAAGCAGGCCGACCTTTTGCAAAGCCGCGCGGAGCAGAGGCTCGGCGGCAGCCCGCGCGAGGTGCTGGCCACGGACGAAGGCGTGGATCAGACGATCCGCAGCTTCCTCCTGCAAAGGCAGGTCGAAAACGGACCCAGCGCCCTGACCTCCGGCGCGGCCGCGCTGTCGCTGCTGGGCGGCGGGTTCGGCGCGCAGAGCCTTTCCAACCTGGTGCTGTCGAACGCCCTCTAGGCGGGCGGGGCTTCTGGGCTGACGAGGCCCAAGGCGGCACCAAGCGTGCCGAAACTCTCTTCCACCGTGTCCGATCCGGTCTGGCGCAACAGTGCGTCCAGCGCGGGCTGTGTCGCGACCGCCCGGTCCAGCACCGCATCGCTTCCGGCCACGTAGAGCCCGGACTGCACCATCAGTTTTCCGTCTTCGAAAGACCGCAGCAGCGTACGGCCCTGCGCCAGCATCGCATTCTGTTCGGGCGTCGCCGCGCCGGGCAGGGCCCGCGAAACGCTGCGTCCCACATCGATGGCCGGGTAGCGCCCGCCTTCCGCGATGGCGCGGTCTAGAATGACGTGGCCGTCCAGGATGCCGCGCACCGTGTCGGCCACCGGCTCCTCCATGTCGGAGCCCTGCACCAGGACGGAGAAGACCGCCGTGATGTCGCCCGGATTGCCGTCCGGCCCGGGACCGGCACGCTCGCACAGACCCGCCAGCGCGGGGAAGGTGGACGGCGGAAAGGCGCGCAAGGCCGGGGTCTCTCCCACGGACAGAGCGACTTCGCGGTGCGCCTGCGCAAACCGGGTCAGGCTGTCGAACAGGAACAGCACGTGTTGGCCTTCGTCGCGGAACGCTTCCGCCGTCGCCATGGCAAGACGCGCGGCGCGCAGCTTGGCTGCGGGCGGCTGGTCGGAGGTGGCGGCGAAGACGACCGTGCTTCTCATGGCCTCCGGGCCGACGACCTCTTCGACGAAGGCGCGGACCTCACGGCCCCGCTCGCCGATCAGCGCCACCACCGTGACGTCGGGTTTGGACAGACCATCTCCGGGGCGCGCCACGGTTCGCGCCAGGCCGCCCAGTAGCGACGTCTTGCCCACGCCCGACCCCGCAAATAGCCCGATGCGCTGTCCCCGGCAGAGCGGCAGGAAGGTGTCGATGGCGGCGTATCCCGTGCAGAGGCGTTGCCCCAGCGCGCGGCGGTCTCTGGC
>CAYULR010000094.1:0-8692 GCA_964445685.1 uncultured Algimonas sp. | reverse complement strand
CCTCCATGGTCCGCGTCGCCGATATGACGCGCAACGCCTTCATCAACGGCGATATCTCCACGGTGATGAGCCCGCGCACCGTCATGAACTGGGCCGAGAACGCCCGCATCTTCGGCGGCGACCTCGCCCAAGCCTTCCGCCTGACCTTCCTGAACAAGTGCGACGAGCTGGAACGCCCCGTGATCAGCGAGTTCTACCAGCGGGCCTTCGGAGAAGACCTGCCGGAGAGCGCCGCGTCGGTGATGGTCGCGTAAGCGGTTTCGGCTTTGCCGAAAATTTTCGATTGATAATCGAAAATAGCGAAGCGCCGCGAGCCTAAGTGAGCGGTCGCCTGCAACGCAGGCGACGTCGAACCTAACCCGCCGTTTCCCGCGCGATCTCCCGCAGCATGGCGCGCATAACATCGATCCGCGCCGCTTCGCCGTCCAGTCCGTAGTGCTCGCCCAGCGCGGGTGCGTCGGTGTAGAGCAGCTTCGTCTTCCCGGTGCGGTCCGTGTAGAGCAGGACCTTCAGGGGAAGGCTGTAGCCAAGACGCGGCTCCACGGCGAGCAGGTCCGCATCGCCGAGCGGATCGCCGAACAGGAAGAGTTTGGACGGCCCGATCCCGCGGCCCGTCAGCAGCGCACCGCCACCGTGGTCCACCACGCTGTGCAGTGTCAGCCCGCGCCCAGCGATCGCGGCGCGCAGCCGGGTTTCGGCCGCGACGAAACTGTCCGACACGCTGGCAGATGTGGCGACGGGCAGGACGAGGCGCGGCGACAGAGGCGGCGCGTCTGGAATGTCGATCGCGTCCGGCAGCGTGCTGCACGATGCGAGGACACCGCAGAGCAGCAGAAGACTTGTCTTTAAAGCGCGCATGGAGGCCTTGTGGCCCGGAACGGCGCGCGGTTCCAGCCGCCTCACGCCAGCAGGCCCGCAATCACGGTCCCCACCCAGGCGAATATGCCGATGGATACCACCATCGCGATCAGCAGGAGCAGGCCGTCCCTTGCGATCAGGGACAGGCCGATGAGACCCAGCAGGATGGCGGGCGGGACCACGCCGAAGGGAATCACGCTGAGCGGGAACATGGTCGCGCTGAGCAGAACGGAGACGAGCGCGGCCAGGACCAGCATCGGCCCTTCCGTGACCCAGGCCAGGCGCGGACGGATGACATTGTCGATCTTCGCCAGCCACGGCGCGACCTTGGCATTGACCTGCGCCACGCGGCGGTAGGGAACCTTGGCCTTGGCGAGGATGTCCGGCACCCACGGATGCGGGCGGCGGGCGAGCAACTGCAGCGCGAACACGATGTTGATCAGCGCGAACGCGGCCGGAACCAGCGGCAGCGCGCCCAGCGGCGTGCACAGGAACAGCCCGCACAGCACCATGACGGGGCCAAAGGCGCGGTGGCCCATGCTGGTGACGATGTCGCGCAGATTGCTGTCCGCACCGTCCATTTCGGACAGGACATGGGCGAGCACGCCCTGCAGCGGGGCTTCCTCCAGCGGAGGGTCGATATCGTCGGTCGGGGCGGTCACGGTCGGTGACAGATAGGGCGGGCACTGTTAGGGCGCTACCGCTTAATTCAAAGAGTCGGGGCGCATCTCACGTGGAATTCGATGTCTGGCTGAGCCTCGTCGTTCTGTTTTCCGTCGGCGGCCTGACCCCCGGCCCTGCGGTGATGCTCGTCATGGCGAGCGCGTTCCGCCACGGCTTCCGGCCCGCCATGGGCGCGGCGTTGGGCATTGCGTCGGCCAACGTGCTCTGGCTGATCCTCGCGGCGAGCGGCACGGGGGCGTTGCTGTCCGCCTTCCCTCAAGTGACGCTGGCGCTGAAGGTGCTGGGCCTGTTCGTGATCCTCTACCTCGGTCTGTCGACCATCTTCGGACCCGCGCCCGACATGGACTTGCAGCCCACGGACGTTCCGAGACGCGGCGGCCTCTACGCCAAGGGGGTCGCGCTGCAGATCAGCTCGCCCTTGCCGCTCGTCTATTTCGGCCTCCTGCTGCCGCTCTATTTCGACCCGCAGAAAGACCTGCCGACCCAGTTCGGGATCATGCTGGTCACGGTCACCTGGCTGGAGCTGCAGGGCCTGGCCATCTATGCGGCGTTCGCGCGGTGGATCCGCACCAAGCTGCAGAGCGCCCGGGCGGCGCGCCTGTTCAATGCGCTGATCGGCCTCGTCATGATCGCGTCGGGCCTCTGGGCCATCTTCGCCTGAAGGAAAGCGCCGGAACTTTGGCCTGAAACACGGCGTGATGAGGAAAACTGCAAGCGCTCTTGCGAACGGCCCGCCTGCCTTCTAAGGGCCGCGCGAAAGTGCCCCGCGGGGGCGTTACGTCCTGTCTTTCCGAAGCGACCATTTCATGAACCTGTCCGCCATTCCCGCCGGTGTGAACCCACCCAACGACATCAATGTCGTCATTGAGGTCCCGCTGGGCGGAGAGCCGATCAAATACGAACTCGACAAGGCGAGCGGCGCCATGATGGTGGACCGCTTCCTCTACACGTCGATGCGCTACCCGTGCAACTACGGTTTCATCCCGCACACGCTTTCCGACGACGGCGATCCGACGGATGTACTGGTCGTGGGTCAGCGCGCCCTAATGCCGGGCTGCGTCGTGCGCGCCCGTCCCGTCGGCGTGCTGATGATGGAAGACGAAGCCGGCCTGGACGAGAAGATCGTCGCCGTGCCGCACACAAAGCTGACGCCCTACTACGAGCAGATCAAGACCTACCGCGACCTGCCGCAGGTCCTGCAGGACCGCATCCCGCACTTCTTCGCCCACTACAAGGACCTCGAAGCCGACAAGTGGGTCAAGGTCCTAGGCTGGGGCGGTCTCGACAAGGCGCACGAACTGATCCAGTCGGGCATCGAAGCGGGCTAGGGTCTGTGGCGCGCCCTCTGCATAGCACGGCTCTGCTGGGCGCCGCCTTCCTCATGCTCGTTGGACAAGGCACGGCTGCCGCCGTGGCCGAGCCGCCGGAGGATGTGCGCACCCCTGCCCCGTCCGTCTCGCTGAGCCCGGAGGCGCAAGTCCGCACCCGCTCGTCCAGCCTCGGCGAGACGCAGGACGTCTGCACCGCGCAATGCCTGATCAAGGCAGAACGGAGTCTCGCCTTGTGCCTGGCGACCGTGGCGCAACTGCAGAACAGTGAGGGCCTTTCCCCGGACACATGCCGCCGGGCCGCCTCATCGGGCGAGAGCCTTTGCCGCAAGACCTGCCTGCCCCCGTCGGAGCCGTCCGGAACGCCCCAGCCCGACCTAGCCCTGGCCCAGCAGGACACTTAGCGTCGGCGCATCCAGATCGGACAGAAGGCGCATGTAGCCCTCCCGGCCCGACGCGACATCACGCTCACTCCGCCCCACCCCTGTCTGGATTTTCACGACGGAAAAGTAGAGCGCCCATCCGGCGGCGCGTCGTAGCAAGTCCTTGTGCGGAGCATAAAGTTCCACAGCCGCGAGGCGCTCTTGCCGGTCCGGCAACACCGTCCAGACGGAGCCGAGATCGACGGCCGGGTCGCCTGCGCACATATCGCCCCAGTCGATGACGGCGCTGATAGTCCCCGTGTCCACGAGGACGTTCCCCGCATGGAGATCGCCCGCGACCCAGCAAGGCGAATCGGCGTTCGCAATCTCGCAACACTGGCTCCAGAAGGCTTTCATCCGGTCGGCGCCGGGAAAGCGGGCTTCGACCTCTGCAAAACGGCGGTGGAAATCGGCGTCCTTTTGCGAAAGCGGGCAATCACGAACCGGGTTTGACGGAGGAGTCTCGGGCAAGGGAATGTCGTGCAAGGCCAACAGAAAGCCTGCCAAGACCGGGCCCGACCCTGCGCCCGGCGGTGCGATATCGGCGGGTTCCCCCTCCAGCCACGGCACGAGCGACCAGTGAAAGGGAAACTCCGCTGTCGGGGTTCCACTTCGAAGCGGCACGGGAATGGGCAGGGGCAGGTCGGGCGCGAGGCCGGGAAGCCACCGCTGTTCCTTCCGGACCAGCGCGTCCGCCGATGCGCGGCGCGGCAGGCGAAGGGCGTAGGACGACCCTATGCGGACTGTGACATTGTCCCACCCCTCACCCGCGATCGACACGGGTTGGCCTGCAAGGGACGGCAGCTGGTCGGAGAGGAGGCGCGCGGCAATATCCGCATCGATGCGCACATCGGCGTCAGGCTTACGGAAGGCGTCGTCTGACATAGTGGTCGTCTTTGCTTGGATTGTATCAGACGAAACAGGCTCGTCGTCCCTACTCCGCCGCCTCGCCGCTTTCCATCTCGATGCCCGCCAACCGTTCGGCGAGCTCCACTTTCCCCTCGACTTCCATGCCGCGCAGGATCTGGATGCGTTGGGCCTGGGGCGAGCCCGCGCCGTGGAGTGACTCCGTGAGGTAGCCCACGGCGTTGCGGCCCAGCGTCATGTTCTCGATCAGTCGCAACATGCGGCGGCGGTGTTCGACCGGGCGGTTGGACCGGCCCTGCAGGTACTTGTCGAGCATCGGACCCGTCGTGGGGTGCTTGAAGTCCGCGTCACTGGGCAGCGTCACCATCAGCCCGCCCGCCAGGTCCTGCGCCAGACGCGCGATCTCGTACGGGTAGCGGGTGACGTTGTGCTTGCAGACATTGGCCAGCATGGCGTCGTTCATGAAGATGCCGGAGTCGAGCTGCGTCGCTTCGTGGGAGGAGGCGATAGCGCTGGAATAGATCGTCTCGTTCAGGTGGGTCATCTCCACCAGCTTGTCCTTGATGTGGGACGCGTGGTCCGCGCCGTTCTGGCGCGCGATCGACGTGGCCGCGCCGACCATGACATCGCCGAGGCCCGTTTTGCAGACATAGGAAGCGCGGTGGTATGACGTGAACCGCGCGACCATTTCCTGGGCGAATTCGTATTCACCGTCCATCAGCACGTGTTCCCACGGGATGAAGACGTCGTCGAACACGACCAATACTTCCTGCCCGCCATACGTCGCGTTGCCCTTGTCCACGTCGCCGTCTTCCAGCGCGCGCGCATCGCAGCTCTGGCGGCCGTAAATGTATGTCATGCCTTCCGCGTCCAGCGGCACCATGCCCACGACCGCATAGTCTTTGTCGGCCTCGCCCATGTTCATCGTCGGCATGACGCAGATGAAATGGCTGTTCAGCCCGCCCGTCATGTGAGCCTTCGCACCGCGCACATAGAGGCCTTCGCCGTCGCGTTTGACCACGCGCATGAACAGGTCCGGGTCGGCCTGTTCGTGCGGACGTTTGGAGCGGTCGCCCTTCGGATCGGTCATGCCTGCGCCGATGACGATGTTACGGCGCTGGGCCTCCGCCATGAAGCGCAGGTAGCGTTGGTGGTATTCGGTCCCGTGCTTGGCATCGATGTCGTAGGTGATGGAGTGCAGCACCGAGATCGTGTCCAGCCCGGCGCAGCGCTGGAAGCAGGTCCCCGTCAGCTGTCCCATGCGGCGCTGCATCTTGTTCTTCGCGACCAGGTCTTCGGGGCTGCCGACAATGTGCAGGAAGCGGTTCACGGGCGCGTCGATGAGATCCGAATGCGCCGTGGCCAGGTCCGGCTCCGCGATCGCCAGGTCGTAGCTCATCTTCAGCGCGTTGATGGAGGGCCGCACGACCGGGTGGTCGACGGGCTCGTCGAGCCGTTCGCCGAACAGGTAGACCTCGAGGTCCCGCCCGCGCAGGCTCTCCACATAGTCTTCGCCCGTCCGGATGACCGGAATTCCGTCCCAGCTCGCTTCCGCTGTGCGCATGATCGTCTCTCCCCGTTACCGGAACAACGCTAGCACGCGCAGGCCGCCCCGCGAGGCGCAAGGCTGCGCTCTGCACGGTTATGATGGACCGATATGCCTCAATATGCGCGGGAGGTAGACGGCCAGGGTCACGGCGCGGGCCGCGTAGTAGACCAGGAAGGCCAGCCAGATGCCCGTTGCGCCAAACACCGGCACCAGCGCGAAGTGGCTGCCGATATAGACCGCGACCGCCAGAATGCCGGCGTTCCGCATCTCCGCTGTGCGGATCGTGCCGATGAAAATTCCGTCCATCTGGTAGGCGGCGAACCCGATGACGGGTGCGAGCGCCGCAAAAGGCAGATAGGTCCGCGCCATGCCGCGCACGGCCGGGTCGGCGGTGAGCGCATCAATCAGGAACGGACCGGCGAGAAAGATCAGTACGCCGATCCCGAACGCGAACCCTGCGGAAAAGCGCGTGGTCAGCGCCACCGCCCGGTCGAACCGCTTCCGGTCCTTTGCCCCGTAGGCGGCACCCGTGACGGCTTCCGCCGTGTGCGCGAAGGCGTCGAGCACCAGCGCGCTCATGGTGATGAGCTGCATGTGGATGTGGTTCGCCGCCATGAAGAGCGAGCCCTCAGATGCCGCCGCATTGCCGAAGAAGTTGAAGCCCAGCGTGAGCGTGAGCGTGCGCACGAAGATGTTGGAATTGGCGATGCCGAGACGGCGGAGCTGCGTGCCGTCCAGCAGGTTGGCGCGGCTGACCACGCCCGGCTTGAGCCCGCCTTGCCGCGCGAACTCCCGGCGCATCAGCCACAGCCCGACGGCGAAGCCCGCCCACTCCGCCACGGCCGAGGCGATGCCGACGCCGTAGAGGCCCGCGCCCAGCCCGATGACGAAGAGCGGGCTCAGCACCACGTTGACGGCGTTCAGCACGAGCTGCGTCCAGAGCGCGAGGCCTGCCCGGCTGATTCCGACAAACCAGCCCATCAGCGCGATGGTCCCCAGCGTGGCCGGCAGGCCCCAGAGCCGCGCGCGGATATAGGTCGCCGCTTCCGCCTCCAGCCCCGGCCCGGCCGTGTAGACGGCGAAGGCGGCGGGCAGCAGCAGCGCTTGGGCGAGAAGGACCAGACCGCCAATGACCAAGCCGAGCGGCACGGCGCGCAGGATATGCCCCTGCACGCCCGCCACATCGTCTGCGCCCGCATCCTGTGCCGCCAGTCCGGCCGTGCTCATGCGCAGAAAGCCGAAACCCCAATAGACGATGCCGTAGATGACCGCGCCCAGCCCGATGCCCGCCAGTGCCTGGGTTCCGACGAAGCGCCCGACCACGAACGTGTCGACCAGGCCCACGACCGGCGCCGCCGCATTGGCGAGCAGGATGGGCCAGCTCTGGTTGAAGACGCCGCGCGCGGTGAGGGATGTGGATGACGATGCCATGAAGTCCGGGTCGTAGGCTCATGCGCAAGAGCCGCCAAGCGGCATTGCGTCCGAATCCAACCTCGTCCTCGGCATTTATTGCCGGGGTCTGCTCTCCTCCCGGCCCGCAAAACGTATCTTGTGATGAAGCCCTCAAGGAGGCCCCGGCAATAAATGCCGGGGTCGGCTCCTCCCTTCGGGGAACCGAAAGGCTTGGCCAACCGCTAGAGGAAACATGACACCCAACCCAGAAAGCTGGATGGAAGTGCGCGACGGGCAGTTCTACTGTGCGCCTGCCGACGTCTATGTCGACCCGATGGAGCCAAGCCCGCGCGCCGTCATCACACACGGCCATGCCGACCATGCGCGCAAGGGCCACGGGACGGTCTGGGCCACGCCCGAGACGATGGCGATCATGGATACGCGTTACTACATTTCCGAGGGCACGGAGCGCGTGCCGCTGCGCTACGGGGAGCGGCACGATCTGGGCGGGGGCGTGACGCTCTGGTTCGCGAGCGCCGGGCACATTCTGGGCTCCGCGCAGGCCGTGTTCGAATATCAAGGCCAGCGCATCGTGGCAGCGGGCGACTTCAAGCGCCATCCCGATCCGACCTGCGCACCCTTCGAGGTCGTGCCCTGCGACGTGTTCATCACCGAGGCCACCTTCGCCCTGCCCGTCTTCCAGCATCCGCCATTGGAGCAGGAGGTGGAGAAGTTGATGCGCTCCATGCGGACGCTCCCGGACCGCACGCACATTGTCGGGGTCTACGCGCTCGGCAAATGCCAGCGCGTGATGAAGACGCTGAGGCTCGCAGGCTATGAACACCCCTTCTACATGCACGGCGCGTTGAAGCGGCTGACGGAGCTGTATGAGAGCTACGGACAGGATTTCGGCGAGTGGCAGCTGGTGAGCGAAATCCCGCGCAGCGAAAAGGACCTGTTCCGCGGCAAGGTCGTGCTGTGCCCGCCCGCGCAGATCAACGACCGATGGTCGAGACGCTTCGCCGACCCGCTGCCGACGGTCGCGAGTGGCTGGATGCAGATACGGGCTCGGGCAAGACAGAAGCGCGCGGAGATGGGGCTGATCGTATCAGATCATGCCGACTGGAACGACCTGCTGCGCACGTGCCGCGAGACGGAAGCGAAAATGGTCTGGATCACGCACGGGCGCGTGGAGGCGCTGGAATATGCGCTGAAGCGTGAGGGGATCAACGCGAAGGGGCTGCATCTGATCGGGATGGATGAGGAAATGGGCGAGTGACGCGGTCTGGCGAAGCCAGAACTTTCGATCGAGGATCGAAAGTTGCGTCACGGAATGAGCGTATGCGAATGAAAAAGCCCATTTGGCGAGTGACGGGGTTTGACGCAGTCAAAATTTTTGATCGCCGATCAAAAATACCGTCGCGCAGTGAGCGCCAGCGAACGGAAAAGCCTGCTTGGCGAGTGTCTTTGCAAGCCGCATCA
Source organism: uncultured Algimonas sp. (assembly GCA_964445685.1). Classification (GTDB taxonomy): domain Bacteria; phylum Pseudomonadota; class Alphaproteobacteria; order Caulobacterales; family Maricaulaceae; genus Litorimonas. The sequence goes on along the minus strand of CAYULR010000094.1, from coordinate 110 downwards.
CCCCTTCCGTCAGCACTTTGTTTGGCCACGCCATGTGCGTCGCGCGCCGTAAGCGCGCGTTGGCACAAACCCCTCAAGGGGAAGGAAGATCATTGCTCCCCCTTGAGGGG
>CAYULR010000093.1:0-8840 GCA_964445685.1 uncultured Algimonas sp. | reverse complement strand
CATCTCGACCGCGCAGCAGGCGAGACCGAAGGTCATCCACATGAGCGAGCCCGTCCGGGCCCAGGTAATCAGATCGTCCGACGCGGCCGTGATGAAGCCCTTGTCGGCCAGTTGGTCCGACAGGCCGTCGAAGCCGGGATTGTGCAGGCGCGGATCATAGACCGGATCGCCGAGATCGCGGGCTGCCGTGCCGTTCGGGACAAGAATATTGGCCATCGGTCTTTCCTACTCCCAGTCCAGCGCGCCGATCTTCCAGGCGTAGACAAGGCCCGCCAGAAGCTCGAGCAGGAAGATGACCATCACGACCCAGCCATACACGCCGACCACGTCGAGGCTGACGGCGATGGGGAAGAGGAAGGCCACTTCGATATCGAAGATGATGAACAGGATCGCCACGAGGTAGAATCGCACGTCGAATTTCATGCGCGAGTCGTCGAACGCCTCGAAGCCGCACTCGTAGGTCGAGACCTTTTCGACGTCCGGATCAGCCGGCGCGATGATGGCCGGGACGAGCAGAAAGACGATGGAAAGCACCAGCGCGATGCTGAACATCATCAGCACGGGCAGATATTCGATCAACAGATCGGGCATTGGGACCTCGAAGACGAGTGGCGGATCACACGGCAAGCCAAGACGTCAGGTCGAGACTCGCCGGGTACCTGTAAACGCGCGGAACCTAGTTTGCACGGATGCCCATTGCAACGCCGATATCTGGGGAAATGGCTGAGGAAATGTGCGACGTTTCACCCCTTTAGTGGTTGAAACCATTAGCAATTGCGAACGATACGCAACTACACCCCCTCATCGGCCTCATCCCAACCGTGTTCGCCGGGCCAGACCGTGATGCGGCGCATCAGTTCGTCCTCGCTCAACCCCTCCTCGCTCACCGTGGCGTCTTTCACGCTCATGCCAGCAGCGTGAACCGAGTCTGGCTGGCCCGTGACCAGAGGATGCCAGCCCGGCAGCGGCTTTCCTTCCGAAAGCAGCCTGTAGGCGCAGCTCCGAGGCATCCATTTCAACGCCGCAATGCTCTTAGGCTTGAGAATCACGCAGTCGTAGACTTTCGCCTTGCGATTGACATAATCGGAGCATTTGCAGGTGCCGTTATCGAAAAGACGGCAGTGCGCGTCGGTCGTGTAGACTTCGCCCGTCTCGTCGTCTTCAAGGCGGATCAGGCAGCATTTTCCACAGCCATCACAGAGGCTTTCCCACTCTGCGGGGGTCATCTGTTCGAGCGTCTTAGTCTGCCAGAAAGGCTTGGGGCCTAAAGGATCGGTCATGCGGAAGTGTATTATCAAGCGGGCCTGGGCCGGGTAAGCGGACCTATGCCGACCTACCGGGCCGATATCAATGTCGTGGACACAGGCGTGCGCAGACGGCGCTCCGCCTGGGCGCTCGGCATTGTGGGCAGCCTGATCGCGATCTGCGCGGGCGTCTTCGTCTTCGGCCGGGCCTACCTGCTCGACGGTCTGCCCAAGCTGCCCGACAAGGAAACCATGTGGCAGCTGAACCTACAGGAGACGATCACGCTCGTAGACCGCAATGGCCGCCTGATCGGACACCGCGGTCCGTGGATCGGCCAACCGCTGAAACTCGACGACATGCCCGCGCACCTGCCCAACGCGGTCCTGGCCATCGAGGATGAGCGATTCTTCGAACATGAAGGCGTGGACAACCGGGCCATCCTTCGCGCGCTCGTCAATAATGCGCGCTCCGGCGCACGCAGCCAGGGCGGCTCGACCCTGACGCAGCAGCTCGTGAAGCTGATGATCCTGACGCCGGAAAAAACCTACCGCCGGAAGTTCCAGGAAGCGCTCCTGGCCCGCGACATGGAAGCCGTGCTGAGTAAGCCCGAGATCCTCGAGCTCTACATCAACCGTGTCAGCCTCGGCCCGCAGATCTTTGGCGCGGAAGCGGGAAGCCGCATCTTCTTCGGCAAGAGCGCGCGCGATCTCAGCCTGTCCGAAGCCGCCATGCTGGCCGGGCTCGCCCAGGCGCCGAGCCGCTTCAACCCACGCCGCCATTATGACCGCGCCCTCACCCGCTCCGTGCTCGTGCTCGACCGGATGCGCGCCAACCTCTACATCACCCAGGCCGAATACGACGCCGCCATCGCCACACCGCCCGTCATCGTGGACGAGGCCGACCGGGGCCTGGACGAAGCCATCCTCGGCTATGCATTCGACTACATCACCGAACAGGCCCGCCGCCGGGCCGGTCTGGACAATCCTGATCTCGTCGTCACCACGACGCTCGACATCGAACAGATGCGCGCGGCCGGGAAAGCGCTCAACGACGTGCTGGACGCCAGCGGAAAAAGCCGCCGCGTCGAACAGGGCGCCGTGGTCGCCCTCGACAATGACACGGGCGGCATCCGCGTCATGCTGGGCGGCCGAGACTATGGCGGCAGCCAGTTCAACCGGACGATCCAGGCGCAACGCCAACCGGGGTCGAGCTTCAAGACTTTCGTCTACGCGGCCGCGCTGGAAGACGGTTTCACGCCCGCAACCGTGCGCGTCGACCAGCCGACAAACATCAATGGCTGGCAGCCGAGGAACTACACGCTGCGCTACCGGGGGCCGATGACGCTGCGCGAGGCGCTGAAACTGTCCATCAACACGGTGGCCGCCCAGGTCGGCGCGGAGATCGGGCCCGATCAGGTCGCCGAGCTCGCCACGCGTTTCGGCATACGCTCGTAACTCCGCCCGACGCTGTCGCTCTCGCTCGGCGTCTCGGAAGTGAACCTGCTGGAAATGACGAGCGCCTATTCTGTCTTCGCCAATGAAGGGGTGCGGCGCGCGCCGTATATCGTCCAGCGCATAGAGAACACGGCCGGCGAAGAGCTCTATGCCCGCCGCGCGCGCGAAGGCGACCGGGTCTATCCGGTTCCCTATGCCCAGCAGATGACGTCCATGCTGCGCGAGACGGTCGAGAGCGGAACGGCCCACGGCGCGCGGCTGCTGCCTCGCGTGGCGGCGGGCAAAACCGGCACGTCGCAGGATTACCGCGATGGTTGGTTCATGGGCTTCACCGACCAGATCACGGCAGGCGTTTGGATGGGCAACGACAATAACAGCCCGATGAACGAGGTCACGGGCGGCCTTCTGCCCGTCGATGTGTGGAAGGCCTTCATGGACGCCGCGCACAAGGATCTGCCGCGCGAAGACCTGTCCGTGCCGGAGATCGAGACGGACGAGGACCAGGCGTCGGACTCCATGGTTTTCTATGGCGGCCTCGCCGCAGCCTTCCGGCGGGAGCGCGACCTCGCCTCCGGCGCGCCCGCTCCGGATGCCGTCGCCGGGCAGTAGACGTCCGCCGCGCGGTTTCGCGGGAGGATCTTTCATCTCGGACAACCGCGCGGGGAAAGCGCTTAAACTGAGCCAATCCGTTGCTGATATTTAAGGCCAATCTAACGATTTCCTAGGATTTAGGCTGTTCTGTAGCCTTTTGATCGACGGAGGGCTCGCTATGTCTGTCAGTATGAGGTTGGGGAAGCTCGCAGCATTTGCATTACCATTGATCGCGCTCAGCACTTTGCCCGCGACGGCAAAGACAGGTGCGATGCAAACCACATTCAAGCCGGATGACGGGACGTACAAGGTCGTCCCGGTTTCGCAGCCCGGTGAGTGTTCGGCCCTTTGCAAGGCCGACCCCAAATGCCGCGGCGCCGTCACCTACCAACCGGATGTGCGAAAGCCCAACGCGGTCTGCCGCCTGAATGACGGTTTCGGATCGAACCCGGTCTTTCCGCAGGTCCCGCCGGAGCCGCTCAACATCGACATCGCCGTCGCCGATCTGAACGCCTACCGCGCCCGTCACGGGCTGGGGCCGGTCACGATCGAGCCGCGCCTGATCGAAGCGTCGCGCATCCACGCGGACGATCTCGCCAAGGCTGGCATCATCTCGCACAACGGGACGGACGGCTCGACGCATGGCGACCGCGCGCACCGCGTCGGCTACAACTTCCTGATCGCCGGCGAGAATGTCGCGACCGGCCAGAAGAGCTGGAAGCAGGTCTTCAAGGCCTGGCAGGACAGCCCGGGACACAACGAGAATCTTCTCCGCCCGGATGTGTCGGAATTCGGCATCGCGCTCGTCTACGAACCCCGCACGACCTATTCGACCTATTGGGCGATGCTGGTCGCGGAGCCGATGGATATGGGCTTCCTCGAAGCGAACACGCTCCACTGACCCGGGCTTTCACCAAGCTGGCTCTCGCCTCCGCAGCGGCAGCGGCAGCGGCCCTGTCGGCGTGCGCGACCGCACCCAACCCGGCGCAGGTCTGCACGGCAGAGTGGATCGAACCCCGCGCGGATGCTGCGGTGGAGCGCATCGAAGACAGATTGGCTTCCGCACTCGACGCCTTTTCCAGCGCCAGCAAAAGCTGGGCGAAGGGCCGGTCGCCCGGCCCTATCCAGATGCTGCGCCTGTCCAATGCGGCCAAGAGCTTGGAGCGTGAGCTGACCGATGGGCGCGGCATCCGCGACCTCCGCCTGATCGCGTCGACCTGCAACGATCCCGACCTGATCCGGACCGAGGTGATGAGCCTGCTCGACCGCCAGGACGTCCCGGACCGGATCGTCGCCTTCCTAGAAGGCAGCGGACTGCTGGACCGTATCATCCGCACCGCCGAAGGCCTGGACCGCCCTGCCCGCAACGGTTGACGCACGGCCTGCGCGTTTCTAGCTCGCGCGCATGAGCTACACGGTCGCCGCACTCTACAAGTTCGTCACGCTCGACGACATACCCGCCTTGCGCGCGGAACTGACTGCGCTGGGCGAGGCAACAGGACTGCGCGGAACGTTGCTGCTCGCGCCCGAAGGCATCAATGGCACGGTTGCGGGAACGGCGGAGGCGATCGACGGCCTGCTTGCACATTTGCGCGCCAATCCGCGCTTTACCGATATCGAGGTCAAGTTCAGCCAGAGCGACGAGCTGCCCTTCCTGCGCTTCAAGGTCCGCCCGAAGAAAGAGATCGTCACGCTCGGCGTGGAGGGCACGGACCCGAACGCGCTCGTGGGGACCTATGTCGATCCGTCCGACTGGAACGACGTTATCTCCGATCCCGACACGGTCGTGATCGACACGCGCAACAGCTACGAAATCGATGTCGGCACGTTCCAGGGCGCGCTGGATCCGGAGACCGACGCGTTCCGCGATTTCCCGGCCTGGGTCGAGGCAAACCGCGAGCGCTTGGACGGCAAGCGTGTCGCCATGTTCTGCACGGGCGGCATTCGTTGCGAGAAGGCCTCGTCCTTCATGCTGTCGGAAGGCTTCCCGGAGGTGATGCACCTGAAAGGCGGCATCCTGAAATATCTGGAGACCCAACCCGAAGAGACCAGCCGCTGGCAAGGCGACTGCTTCGTCTTCGACCAGCGGGTCGCCGTCGGCCACGGCCTGTCGGAAACGGACTGGGAACAGTGCTTCGCCTGCCGCATGCCGCTGTCGTCCGGGGACCGCGCGGAAGCCAGCTACGTCGCGGGCGTCAGCTGCCCGCACTGCCACGACAATGAGCACATCGACCGGTCACGCTACGAGGAGCGCCAGAAACAGATCGCTCTCGCCAAGGCGCGCGGCGATCTCCACCTGGCCCGCAAGGCGTGAGCCTGCCCGTCCTCTATTCCTTCCGGCGGTGTCCGTTTGCGATGCGCGCGCGCATGGCGCTGGACGCCGCAGGGGTCGAGGTCGAGCACCGCGAAGTCCTGCTACGCGACAAGCCCGCAGCCATGCTGGACGCCTCACCTAAGGGCACGGTCCCAGTCCTCGTGACCCAGAGCGGCTTGTTGGAAGAAAGCCTCGACATCATGGTTTGGGCTCTGGAACAGCACGACCCAGACGGCTGGTTACGCCACAAAGACCGCGACCTCGACACGGCAGCGCGCTTTCACGCCGCTTTTAAGGACCGCCTCGACCGATACAAATATGCCAGCCGCTACGACGACAGCCGCGCACGCGGTGACGTGGACCTGACCATGCGCGCCGAAGCCGTTGCCGTCCTGGCGGAGACGTTCCAGCCCTTGAGCGAAAATGGGTTCCTGCACGGCGATACGCCGAGCCTGATCGACGTCGCCACCTTCCCCTTCATCAGGCAGTTCGCCGCCGTGGAACCGGACTGGTGGGCCGCATCCGCACCGCCCGGCGTGAAGCCCTGGCTGGACAGCTGGATTAATTCGGACCGCTTCAAACGGGTCATGCACAAGCACCCGGTCTGGACGCCACCGACATAGTGCGCGGTTATCCCCAAACGGCTCGCCGTCGGTTATCAACACGCGCACGTACGGGAGCGGTTGCCAGACGGTCTCAAAGTCTTAGCGGTGGATTAAAGCAGAATCACGCAGGACCGCCCGGGATACTCAATGGCATTCGCCGACGACAGATGCATAAGGCCACAGCCGAGCCTCAGAGCGTCCAAAGTCGTGCGCGACAATCCCATCGAGACCTTTGTGCGCATCGCGACGGCCGAGAGCTACGCCTATGAGCGGATCGGCGAAGCGGAAGTCCATGTCAGCCTGACCGGACTGTGGTGCGACCACGATCTTTCCCTCTCCTGGAACGAAACGGAAGAGCAGCTCTCGCTCTTCATCCTGTTCGACGGCAAGGTTCCGGGCGGCCGCTCGGACAGCATCTGCCGCCTTCTCTCGCTTCTGAACGAACGGCTTTCCGCCGGTCATTTCGACTACTGGCAGCGCAACAGCACGCTCGTCTACCGCCACGCCGTTTCGCTGCGCGGCGGGGCGAAACTGGGCATCGATCAGGCGCTGGACCTGATGAGCCAGGCGTTGGACGCGGCCGAACGCGGCTATCCGGCGGCGCAATATGTCATCTGGGCGGGCAAGTCGCCGGAAGACGCACTGGCCGAAGCGCTCGTCGATATTGCCTCGCACGGTTAGACCTATGACAGCATCCATCCTCGTCGTCGGTGCCGGAAACATGGGCGGCGCGATCCTGTCCGGCTGGCTGTCCAGCGGCGCGGCGAGCGCAAACGACATCGCGGTCCTCGACCCCCGCCCCGGCAAGCAGGCGCAGGACGCCATCTCCAACGGTGCGACGCATCTGTCGGAGGCGAAGGACATCCCCGACAGCATCCAGACGGTCCTGCTCGGCGTGAAGCCGCAGCTCTTTCCACAAATCCGAAGCGGGCTGTCGGCGGCGCTGCCGGCCAATACGCTGATCCTGTCCATCATGGCGGGCCTGTCGGCGCAGAGCCTGTCGCGCACCTTCGCCGACGCCCGTGTCGTGCGCGCCATGCCGAACACGCCCGCCTCGATCGGCAAGGGCGTCACGGCCTACGCCACGGACGCGGACACGCCGGCCGATGTCATCCAGCGGATCGAAACGTTGCTCGGCGCGACGGGCACGGTTTTGCGCGTGGCCGACGACACGCAGATCGACGCCGTGACTTCTGTGTCGGGATCGGGTCCGGCCTACATCTTCAACCTTTGCGAAGCGCTGGCGCAGGCCGCGCGCTCCGTCGGGTTGGAACCGGACGTCGCAGACGCGCTCGCGCGCCAGACCGTGATCGGCGCGAGCGCCTTGCTAGACGCATCGCCCGACAGTCCGACGGCGCTTCGCGAAGCCGTGACCTCACCGGGCGGAACCACACAGGCCGCGCTCGACGTGCTGATGGCGTCCGAAGGTCTTGCGCCCCTGATGCAGAAGGCCGTGCAGGCCGCCTTCGACCGCGCCTGCGAACTCTCGCTGTAGAACCTTAGAACTTTAACGCGGCAACTGGATCGTCGCGCGCAGGCCGCCTTGCGGGCTGTCCTCCAGGCGGAGCCGCCCGCCATGCAGCTGGGCGATATCGCGCGCAACCGCCAGTCCCAACCCAACCCCTTCGACATTCTGCGTCCGCGCTTCGTCCAGCCGTGCAAAGGGTTGCAGCACAGCCTCGCGCTGGTCAGCCGCGATGCCTTTGCCCGCATCGTCGACATGGATCAGCACGTGCGAGTCGGTTGTCTCCGTCACCAGTCCCGGGTCGCGCGCATATTTGCGCGCATTGTTGACGAGATTCACAATGGCGCGGCGCAGCTGCTGCGGGCGGGCTTCGATCTCCACATCCGCCTGGGTGATGGCTGGAATGCCTTCCTCTTCGGCGACGCCCTGAATGAAGGCGTCGAGGTCCAACACGTCCGGCGCGCCCTCGCCCGCACCGCGCGCGAAGTCGAGATAGCCCGATAGCATCGCTTCCATCTCGTCCAGATCGCGCCGCGCTGCGTCTATGTCCTCTTTGGTTTCAGCCATGGAGAGGGCGAGCTTCAACCGTGTCAGGGGCGTACGAAGATCGTGGCTGACGCCCGCCAGCATCAGCGTGCGCTGTTCCAGATGGCGGCGGATGCGCTGCCGCATCTTCAGGAAGGATTGGCCCGCGCGGCGGACCTCGACCGCGCCGTGCGGCTTGTACGCACCGATATCCTGGCCCTTACCGAAGGCGTCGGCCGCGTCGGCCAGCTCGCGGATGGGCAGGCTCTGACGGCGGATATAGACGACCGAAACGAAGGTCAGGACCAGCGTCGCCGTGACCAGCCAGAAGATGAAAACAAACCCCGTCGGCGCGAACATCCGGTCCCGCGCGGCGTAGAACTGCAGCACGCCTTCATCGACCTGCACGCGGATGTCGATGTGGTTGGGGTAGCGGGTCGTGTCGAACCAGAACGGCTCGTCGATGGCGTTGCCGAGCGCGCGCCCGATGCTCTGGTCCAGCACGGAGAAGAGGTTGCGCCGCCGCGTCGTCGGCAGGCTGTCGCCGGGCTTCAGCCGGACGGACAGCTGCATGTCGGGCCGCAGCAACGCGTCGAGCGCGTCCGCATTGTCTGTCGTCGGATCGCGTTCATAGAGTTCCG
>CAYULR010000092.1:2822-9031 GCA_964445685.1 uncultured Algimonas sp. | reverse complement strand
CCCCGCCTCTTCTACCAGATGAAGGGCCGTGAATATCTGCAGCCCAACCGGGTCGGCGGCTTCTTCATGGGCAAACAGTCCCGCCGCTACTTCGACAAGGCGACGGAGCTGGGCGACAGCCGCTCGCCCTTCATCGTCGCGAACCACCTCCTGGGCCAGTACGGGCAGGAGAGGCAGGACGAAGCGCTGGCCCTGCTGGAGCTGTCCTACGAGCGCGGCGACTACGAGGCCGGAGCCTTGCTGGCGACGGTCTGGATGAAAAGCGAGCAGGAGGCCGACCAGCACCGCGCCCGGTCCTTGCTGCGCGAGCTGGCGGGGCAGGGATACCCGATGGGGCAATGGGTTCTCTACGACCATCTCGTCTCACACCCCGGGCTGGAGCCTGGCTCTGGAACGGCGCTGGACGTTCTGAACATCATGGTTGCGCGCAACGATCCCTTCGCGGCGCCGGTGAAGGCGGAATTCTGGCTGAAGGCGTCGCGCGCATCGGGCGACCTGTCGGACATGCACGCCGCGCTCGCCTACGCTACGGAGCTGGCGGAGAGCGGCCATGACGGCATCTGGAAGGAGATCGGACTGTTCTGGCTGCGCGGAGAGGGCGATGCGGATGACCGCTTCGCCTCCACGGCCTTCATCCGGGCGGCGTCGGCAGGCGATCTGAGTGCGCTCGACCCCATGACGGAGCTGTTCCGCGCCCGCGGCGACGTGGAAGCCTCCCAAGAGATCGAAGCCTATCTGCGCGCCAATCTCCGCGCTGGCGGTACGAAATATCACGAAACGCTTGCCCGCTTCCTGACGAACCGCGACCTCGACGCCGCCGACTGGCGGGAGGTGAATGCCCTGCTGGAGCCCGTCTGGGACGAGACGCGCGAACCGGCCTTCGCGGCCGAGATTTCAGAGAACTACCAGAAGATCGGCCGCTGGGACGATGCCATCGTCTGGTCACGCCGGGCCGCGCGTATCGGGACGACCTATGCGCGCTACAATTACGCCAAGCTGATCCGCGACCACGGTACGGGCAGGACGCACGGCGCGCGGGCGCTGGTCCATCTGCGGAACCTCTCGGACAGCGACCGGGCGCTGGACACGCTCATCGCGAAGATCGAACACGACCTGTCCGCCCTGGAGGAACAGGCCGGGCCGGCGCAGCTGGCGCTCGCCGAAGCCTTGGAAGAGATATGCCCGCATGCCGATCCGCTGCGTTGCGAAGTCATCTGGACCCGCGCGGAGCAGATGTAGAGCCAGGCTCTGAGGTCTAGCCTCCGGCAGGCCGCATCCCGCACGCCTTCAGCGCTTTCAGCACCGCTTCGTCGCTTTCCATCTTCTGCTGATGGACGGCGAGATTGGGATAGTCGTCGAGCGTGATCGGCGTGCGGTCGATCCAGCGCATGACGATGTACAGATAGGCGTCGGCGTAGCTCTTGCTCTTTAGAAGCCACGGGCTGTCCGTGTCGGAGATCCAGTCATTGAGATATTGGAAGTAGCCGTCCAGCCGCGCGTATGTCTTGTGGCGGACGGTTTTCTCCGTCTTGGGCGTGTCGGCAAACGTGCCGGGCGAGAAGTGGCCTTTGAAGGCCGCGTGGACTTCGGAGGACAGGTAGGAGAGCGCTTCCGCCTCCCGCGCGCCGAGCTCCGTCCCGCGTCCATAGTCCGGGCTGCCATGGGTCGCCCCGATATAGGCGAGGATCGCCGTCGCTTCTGTCAGCACATCGCCGTCCTCGAACAGCAGGGCCGGGACCTGCCCGCGCGGGTTCACGGCCAGATAGTCCGGCTTCTTGTGGTCGCCATAGGGCAGGGACACGATCTCGATGGGGGCGTCCTCCCACATGACGGCGACGGCGCAGGCGAGCGCGCACGTGCCGGGAACGGAATAGAGGGTCTTTGCAGTGTCCATGGGGGCGGTCCTTCGAGTGTTCTAACCGAATCGTGTAGCGACGGTAGAGGTTCCCGACGCTAAGGGCGAGAGGTGAGTCGACGTTCCGTTTTCCTGCTGACCCTATTCGCGCTGACCGCCTTTGCGGGCAATTCCGTGCTTGCGCGTCTGGCATTGGTCGACGGGGCGATCGGTGTCGTGCCGTTCACCGCCATCCGCATCGCGTCGGGCGCCCTCGTGCTGGCCCTGCTGGTCGGGGCGAGGCGCGTGGTGACCTCCGGCAGCTGGGGCGGGGCAGCGGCGTTGCTGGGCTATGCGGCGCTGTTCACGCTGGCTTATCTGGAGCTCGACACGGGCGTGGGCGCACTGCTGCTGTTCGCCAGCGTGCAGATCGCCATGATCGGCTGGGGCGTTGCGACGGGTGAGCGGCTGGGCCTGGTCCAGCTTGGCGGACTGGCCATCGCTCTGGCGGGTCTGGCATGGCTGCTCTTGCCGGGGCAGTCGCGGCCCGACCTGCTCTCCGCGCTCGTCATGGCAGGGTCCGGTCTGTGCTGGGGGATCTACTCGCTGCTGGGACGCGGCGCGGGGGATCCGACACGGATGACGGCGGGGAATTTCGCGCGGGCGACCGTGCTGGGGCTGCCCTTGCTGGGGACCGCATTGCTGGGCGGGGTGGATATCCAGCTCTCCACCTCAGGGATCGGCCTGGCCATCCTGTCGGGCGCGGTGACCTCCGGGCTTGGCTACGCGGTCTGGTATGCGGCGTTGAAGGGGCTGAGCGCGACGCGGGCCGGGGTCGTGCAGTTAGCCGTGCCGCCGCTGGCCGCTCTGGGCGGCGTGCTGCTGTTGGGCGAGCCGCTGACTGCGACGTTCGTGGGGGCGAGCGCAATCACCCTTGCGGGCATCGCGCTCGCCAGTCTTGTGAAGCCGCGCTACGCGAACTCGAAATAGAGCAGCTCGGCGTCTTCGCCGTCGCGGAATTCCAGCCGTCCGGCCTCATTGATGGCCAGGCCGTCGCCGCGCCGCAGCGCTTCGCCGTTCACCGTGACGGACCCGTCCGCCACCTGCACCCAGCCCCGCGTGCCGTCGCCCATGACGTGGTCGATGGACTGATCGCCTTTCAGCGTGGCGGCGTAGATGTCCGCGTCAGAGCGGATCGTCATCGAGCCGTCGCGGCCATCAGGCGACAGGAAGAGGGCGAGCTTTCCGTCCTTGTCCTGCGGCGCGATGTCGAGCGTGTCGTAGCGCGGGGCCGCGCCCTCCACGTTCGGGATCAGCCAGACTTGCAGGAAGCGCATGGGCTCGGTCTGCGACGGGTTGAACTCGCTGTGCGTCACGCCGGACCCGGCGCTCATATACTGCACGCCGCCTGCGCCGACCGTGGAGCCGTTGCCCATGGAGTCGCGGTGCTGCAGCGCGCCGTCGAGCACGTAGGAGAATATCTCCGCGTCCCGGTGCGGGTGCATCGGAAAGCCGCCGCCGCCCGCGACCCAGTCGTCATTGATCACGCGGAGGCTCTCGAACCCCATATGCGCGGGGTCGAAATAGTTCGCGAACGAGAAGCTGTGCGCGGAGCGCAGCCAGCCATGGTCCGCCTTGCCACGTGCTTCCGCCGGACGCAGCGTCAGGCCGGAGGCGAGAGCTGTGTTGCCATTGCTGGCCGCAAGGACCGGGGAGGCGACCGACGCTGCGGTGGCAGCGGCGGCCGTGGTGATTGCTAAGCGTCGAGTCATGGTTTGTCCTTTCAGATTGGTTTTCAACTTAGGCCGCGAGAGCGCGGACTGCGTCTTTGGTCTGTTCGACCTTTTCCGGGCCACTGGCCATCAACTGGTCTGCGGCGACGACCTCGACATCGTGGATGCCGAGAAATCCGAGCACGTGTTTCAGGTAGGGTGTGGCGAAGTCGATCTCGCTGCCGACCTGCGTGCCGCCGGAGGCGACGAGGATGACGGCGCGCTTGTTCTCCAGCAGGCCGACCGGGCCGTCTTCCGTGTAGCGGAAGGTCAGGCCCGCGCGGGCGACCTGGTCGATCCAGAGCTTCAGCGATGCCGGGATGCTGAAGTTGTAGATCGGCGTGCTGATCACGACGACGTCGCTGTCCTGCAGCTCGGAAACGAGGCGGTCGGACGTGGCCATCACGGCCTTCTGGTCCGGCGTGCGTTCGTCGGCGGGGGTGAAATTCGCGCCGATCCAGGCCTCGTCCACGACGGGGAGCGGCTCGCTCACGTCGCGGGTCTGAACCCGCACGTCGCGGTCCTTGGCGATCCGGTCGATATAGATGTCGGCCAGTTCGCGGCTCACCGAGCCTTCGTGGCGGGCGGAACTGTCGATGCGTAGAATGTTCAGGGCGTCTGTCATGTGTCTGTCTCCAATCGTGTCGGCGGGAGATCCGGTTTCGGTCCGCCGCCTTGTGTGAGACTTATATGTGCGTTGATGGTTCCATCGATAAGTGTGCTTGTCCTCAAATAATCGTTGCAGTAATCGCAACGTATGAGCCGTTACGCCGAAGCCGAAATGTTCGTCCGCACCGTGGAGGCGGGGTCGATCACCGGCGCGGCCAAGGTGTTGAACGTCGATAAGTCGGCCGTGTCGCGACGCTTGAAAGCCTTGGAGGCGCGGCTGGGCACGACGCTCCTGAACCGCTCAACCCGGACTTTGTCGTTGACCGATGCGGGGCGGTCTTATCACGGGCGCGCGCAGGAGCTGCTTCGCCTCTGGCAGGAGATGGAAGACGAGGCGAGCGGGGCGGAGTGCGCGCTGGCCGGGCCGTTGCGCATCGCCGCGCCCCTGTCCTTCGGCCTGGCGCAGCTGGGCCCGGTTCTGATCGACTTCCAGGAGGCGAACCCGGACATCCGGTTCGACGTGGATTTCTCCGATCGTAAGATCGACCTGATCGCCGAAGGGTTCGACATGGCGGTCCGCATCGGCCGGTTGGACGACAGCGCGATGATCGCACGCAAGCTGGGCGATGTGCGCATGGTCTGCGCCGCGTCGCCCGACTGGCTGGACAAGCAGGGTCCCATCCACGTCGCCGACGACCTCTCCGACCGGCCTGCGCTGCGGTACGCGCTGCGCGGCGGGCAGGGCTGGACCTACCGGGGTCCCGACGGGCGCAGCGGTACGGTGCAGATGCAGACCGTGCTGCGCGCCAGCAATGGCGACTTCCTCCGCCAGGCGGCCGAAGCGGGGCTGGGCGTGACCATCCAGCCGGATTTCATCCTGTTCGATTCCATCCGGGACGGGCGGTTGCTGACTCTGCTGGACGACCATGTCTTCGACGCGCCGAGCCTCTACGCGGTCTGGCCGCCCAACCGACATATGCCCCGCCGCGTCCGCGCGCTGGTAGATTTTCTCTCGGATCGCTTCGGCGGCGTGCCGCCTTGGTCGCTGTCGGGCTGAGACCGCGGAATTCCGTCCCGGTAACGCGGACTGTGACAAGAATGTAACAGTGCCCGCCCTTTCTCGTCCCGCATCCCCACACATGACCTAGGTCAAATTGGCGCAAGGCGCAGCGCCCATAGCGGAATGGCACATAACTGAGAAAGGGGACTTCCAGTGACCAACCAACGCATTCGTGCGGGGCTGATCAGCTCCGCATCCGCTGCCGCTTTGTCCATGCTTGTCATGGCTCCCGCCGCCGCACAGATCGTCGAGGACGAGATCATCGTCACGGCACGCCGGACCAATGAAACGCTTATCGAGACGCCCGTCGCCGTGACCTCCGTGTCCGAAGAGGCGATTGAAAATCTCGGCTTGCAGAGCATCGACGACATCGCCCGCCACACGGCCGGCCTGTCCTTCTCCAACGCGTTCGGCCGGTCGGGCGAACGTCCCGTCATCCGCGGTGCCGCCAATATCCTCGCCAACGTCCAGTTCGGCGTGGAAGCGGGCGCAGCCTACTTCATCGACGGCGTCTACTATAACGGCACCGCCCAGGCTCTGGACCTGAAGAACCTGGAACGCGTCGAAGTCGTGAAGGGCGCGCAGTCCGCGCTCTACGGCCGGAACACCTATTCCGGTGCCATCAACTACATCACCCGCCGCCCGAGCCAGTTCGGCGCCGAAGCGATGCTGGAAGCGACGTATGCGGAAGACGGCGAATACGACGTCTATGCGCGCGTCTCCAACTCCATCGAAGACGGTGCGCTCGGCTTCTCCCTGTCGGGCCGCTACTACACTTACGGCGGCGACGACGCCTTCATCAACGGGGTCGACGGCTCGCAGCTGGGCGAAGAGGAAAGCTTCAACCTGAACGGTGTGCTGGACGTCAACTACAGCGACAATGCCCGCTCCATCCTGAAGATCGGCTATGCCGAAGACAGCGACGGACCGCGTC
>CAYULR010000092.1:0-2812 GCA_964445685.1 uncultured Algimonas sp. | reverse complement strand
GAACAACTGCTTCCCGGGCTACCGCTCCGGTGCGTTCTACGACCCGAACTCGCTGTCCTTCCTGAACCCGCCCTTCGGTGGCATCTTCCCGGCCAGCACGACGACCGACAGCAATTTCCAGTATTTCTGCGGAAACCTGTCCCAGTTCGAAGACATCGCCCCGACGCAGGATCTGGACGGCGTGCCGTTCTACGGCGTTAACCGCGAACAAATCTACGCCAACGTGCTGAACGAGTTCGACTTCGACAGCGGCTGGCAGCTTCTCGCGCAGCTAGGCCTGCGTGCCGAAGAGCTCCAGACGGGCTCGGATTCCGATCACCAGATCGGCAGCGTCAACTTCTTCCCGATCAGTCCGTTCTTCAGCGTGCCGCTCGGCGCGCCGCTCTTCGCGACCGCCGATCAGAGCGATACGTTCGACTGGTCGACCGAAGTGCGCCTGCGCAGTCCTGCTGACAAGCGCGTGCGCTTCAGCGTCGGCGGTTTCTACTACGACTTCGAGCGTGACAACCGCACCCTGCGCAACTCCGCGATCGGCAATGGCAACCCCAACGGCCTGAGCCCGCTGGAAGACATTCAGGGCATCGAGAACCTCGCCGCCTTCGCCACACTCGACATCGACGTGACGGACAGCTTCAACATCAGCCTCGAAGGCCGCTACCAGGAAGAGACCAAGACGCTCCGCGACTTCGGCAACGGTCCGGGCGCGCCCGCGACCTACGACACGGAAGTGAAGTTCGACGACTTCATCCCGAAGGTCATCCTGGGCTACGACGTCAATGACGACATGTCGGCCTATGCATCCTACGCCAAGGGCGTGAAGCCGGGCGGCATCAACGGCCCGATCGGCATCCCGACCGGCAACGAGTTCTACGCGCCGGAGCAGTCCGACAACTTCGAGCTGGGTTTCAAGGCCCGCTACCCCGACGGGCGCGGCCAGATCACCGTGGCGGCGTTCTACAACGACATCGAAGCCTATCAGCTGACGACTCCGGTCGCCCTGGTCGGCGCGACGAACGTCAACTCCGTGGCGACGAACCAGGGATCTGCCGAGATCCTCGGCCTCGAAGTCGAAACGTCCTACGACCTGAACGACTACATCCGTATCGGCGGTTCCTACGCCTACACGGATGCGGAATTCACCGAAGGCTGCGACGACTTCCAGTTCGTGCTGAACTCCGGCGGTTATCTCGGCGCGGCGTTCGACCCGCTGAACCCGCCCTCCACGCTGGAAATCCGGGGCGGCGGCACGACGCCGGTCTTCGATCCGGCCGGTCTGTTCACGGGCAATCTGTCCTGCTCCATCGCAGGCAACAAGATCCCGCTGACGTCCGAGCACCAGGGCAGCCTGTTCACCTTCATGTCCTACCCCGTGTCGGACACGTGGAATGCCTTCCTGAACGCGGACTTCACGCATGAAAGCTCCAAGTTCATCCAGGTCCACAACGGCGCGGAAACGGGCGACACCAACATCTTCTCCGGCCAGATCGGCTTCGAGAAGGACGGTGTGCGGATCGAGATCTTCGGCCGGAACCTGACCAACGAGCGCACGCCGCCCGCGGCCACGCGCTGGTTCGACATCTTCGAGGGCTTCAACACGATCAGCTCCCGCGTGCCGGGGGCGACCTCGGTCGACCGGAGCGGTCTGGGCCCGCGGAGCTTCTTCCTTAGCTACCGCCGGGGCCGCCAGATCGGCGCCCGCATCCGTCTGGACTTCTAGTCTCCATGACCGGATCGAAACTCATGGCCGCTGCACTCCTGTGCGGCGGCTTTTTCATGGCGGGTTGCGGGGCCTCGCAAGAGGCTTCTGTCCAAGGGGCTTCCGTTCAGGAGGCTTCTGTCCAGGACGCTCCCGCCCAGGATGCCGCAAAGCCGGGCAAGCCCTCGGTCGTCGCCCCTGACGCGGCGAGCCAAGCCTATCCGACGGATCTGCGCCGGACCTCGCTGATCGTCTCCGATATCGATGAAAGTCTTAAGCTCTACCGCGACGTGCTGGGCTTCGACGTCAATTACGACGCCGAAGTCACGATGAGCGGCGTGGCGCTCCCGGCTGGGGAGCCCGGCGCGACGGCGCGCTTGGTCCTGCTGTCGTCCAACGATAGCTGGGTGGGCTGGATCGGGCTGCTGCAATGGACCGACCCGGAGCTGGACCCGCCCGCAGAGCCGCGACGCCGCATGGGCGTGGGTGATGCGTTGCTGGTCTTCAATACGAAAGAAGTCGACGAACACTGCGATGCGGTGGCGGAGTTGGACGGCGTGTTCATCACGGCGCCTGCGTCCAACACGACCTATCCGGGCCGCGAAGGCTCCCCCAATATCGTCGTGCGGACCTGCTACCTGTTCGACCGCGACGGCTACTTCATGGAATTGAACAAGGTGCTCGACCGAGACGCCTACAACGCCACGTCGGATTAGATCAAATGTAAGAGGGGCCGGGCGATCGTCCGGCCTTTCGGCTCAGTCGAGCAGCGACTTCACGTCATCGACAATGCGCTCGGCTTGGACAGGCTTGCTTCGCACGATGGGGTCGTGTTCGGCCATGGCGGCGTGGACGTCGGCCGCGTTGCCCGTCAGGAACATGTAGGGCACGCCTTCGCGTTCCAGTTCGCGGGCGATGAATTCCGTGGTGCCGCCCGTGACGTAGAAATCCAAAAGGGCGCAGTCGGGCGTATCAGCTTTGTCCGACTTGAGCGTCTTGAGCGCTTCGGGGACGGAGGCGAAGGGCCCTACAATGTCGAAGCCCGCATCTTCCATCACCCCTTCCATGTCGAGCGCGATGAATGGATCGTCCTCCAATATCATCACGCGATACGCC
>CAYULR010000091.1:8344-9108 GCA_964445685.1 uncultured Algimonas sp. | reverse complement strand
ATGATGGCATCGTCCACGATCACGCCGATCACCAGCAGGAAGGCGAAGGTCGAGATCATGTTCATCGACACGTCGAACAGCGGCAGCAGAGCCAGTCCGCCCAGGAACGCCGTGGCGATCCCGACCGACACCCAGAGCGCGATCTTGGGGCGCAGGAAAAGCATCAGCGTTAGGCAGACCAGCAGCAGTCCGAAAAAGAAGTTGGACGAGATGGAATTGATCCGGCCGGCATAATCGTCCGCCGCATCGTTCCAGACCGTCATGTCCATTCCGGCGGGCAGGCTTTCGCGGGCTTCGTCCATATAGGCGCTGACGTTCTCGGACATCTTCAGAAGGTCCATGTCGGGGCCGTTCATGACCTGCACCAGCACGGTGCGTTCGCCGTTCACCGTCGCAAGCAGGTCGACTTCCTCGAAGCCGTCGATGACGGTCGCCACGTCGCGGATGCGCACGATGGCACCGCCCGCATCCTGCCGGATGATGATGTTCTCGAAGTCCGCCTGGCTGTCCGCCTGGTTGCGGGTGCGGAGCTGCACCGCGCCGACATCCGTGCGGACGCGGCCGGACGAGCTGTTCACCGAGGTGGCGCGCACGGCCGTGGCGACATCCGAGAGGTTAAGCCCGTATTCGCGCAGCGCGTCTTCGGACACTTCGATGGAGACTTCCTCGCCGCGCACGCCAAACAGCTCGACGGCCGGGACGTAGCCGAGCAGCGCGACTTCGCGGCGGGTCTTCTCGGCGAAGCGTTTCAGCTCGCGCTCGGA
>CAYULR010000091.1:0-8334 GCA_964445685.1 uncultured Algimonas sp. | reverse complement strand
CTCGGAAACCGTTTCGTCGCCCGTCACCGCAATGCGGATCATCTCGTTGCGGTTGCGGAAGATGCCGACCTGCGGGCGTTCGGCGGCGGGCGGGAAGTTGCTGATCCCGTCCACGGCGCGCTTGACGTCGGCCATCAGCCGCGTTTCGTCCACGCCGTTCTTGCCAACAACGGTGACGGACCCGCCGCCCTCGCCCGCAAAGGCCCACATGCGGTTCACGCCGTCGACGGTCGACAGCGCCTCTTCCATGCGCACGACGATCTGTTCCTCCACATCCTGCGGGGACGCGCCCGGCCAGGCGACGTTGGTCCACGCGCCGGGGAATTCGACATAGGGCTCGAGCTCGCGCTCGATGGTCAAGAAGCTGACGAGACCGCCGATCAGGCAGATCAGCATGAGAAGGTTCGCGGCGACCGGGTTGGACGCCCACCAGCGGATGATGCGGTTCATCTTACGCTCCTTCTTTCTGGCTGACCGCTTCCGCGACCGCTTGGGCGCTCGGGTCCACGACTTCGATCTTCATGCCGTCGGTCGCGCCGCGGATGGGCGAGATGACCACGCGTTCGCCCGGCGCGATGCCTGACGTCAGCACGACCCGGTCGCGGTCGGACGACTGGACGGCCACGGTGCGGACACCCAGCGTGCCGTCATCCTTGGCGACGTAGACACTGGCGTCCCCGCGCAGCGCCGCGCGCGGCACGGTCACGACATCGTCGAGCACGGGTCCGGCGATCTCCGCCGTCACGAACAGGCCGGGCGCGAGCGGGAATTCCGCTTCGCCCGCAAAGGCGTCGTTCACCTCGACATAGGCGTGGAGCACGCGCGACTGGCTGTCGAAGCGGGCTTCGGTGCGGGTGATCGCGCCGGTCCATTCCGCGCGCGTTCCGGCCATGTCGGCCGACAGGGTGACGGGAATGCCGTCTTCGGCCTTGGCGGAATAACCGAGATAGAGACCCGCCTGGCGCAGTTCGTTCTGGGTCAGCGGCAGGCGGACATCCATGATGCCGGTCGAATAGACGCGGCCCAACCGTCCGTTCATGCCGACGAATTCGCCTGCGTCCACGTCCCGGTCGGTGACGCGTCCGTCGAACGGCGCGCGCACTTCGGTCCGCGCCAGGCGCAGTTCGGCTTCAGCGAGTTGCGCGCGGGCGGCTTCGAGCCGTGCGGCGGCTTCGGCCATTTGCGGTTCGCGCAAGGTCAGCGGCGTGGCTTCCTGCCCGGACCCCAGGTCCGCCCAGTCCATGCGCGCCAGTTCGGCTTCGGATTTCTCGCGCGCCAGAACGGTCTGGGCCTGCGAGACGTTCGCCTTGGCCTGGGTGACGCGCAGGCGGTATTCAGCCGGGTCGACCCGGACCAGCAGCTCGCCTTTGCGGAACGCGCCGCCTTCGATGAAACGCGGCGACATGTAGGTGATGCGGCCCGACGCTTCGCCGATCAGGTCGATTTCGGTGCGCGGCTGGACTTCGCCTTGCGTGCGGACGGAAAGCTGGACCGTGTCGGAAACAGCCGTCGCGGTCAGGACGGGCAGCGCCTTGATGGGGTCTTCCGTTTCTTCCGGCTGGGGCGCGAGCGCGCTCATCCCGACCGTCGCCCCGACCGCACCGCCGATCACGACCAGCGGCAGGGCCGCCGCCAGAATGCGGTGCCGCAGCAAGCGGCGCTTGGCTTTGCGCCCCGCTGGCGCAGATGGTTTTGTGGCGTTGTCTGACTGACTCATTGGGTCTCCCTCCATCCGGCTGGCACGCCGGCTCGTGGGAAAGCCCGTAGCAGAGCACATATTGTTTTTCAATAAGGACTTATCGAAAAACGAGTGCGACAGTCACGACCGGCAATCATCGCGCTTCGAATTGCGGGCGTGGAAAGCCATGGTCGCCGGGAAGTTTTCCAGCCTGGCCATGAGGTTAGCCTCGCTCGTGCGCACCAGGGGCGTGCCGCCCGCGCCGTGGCTTCCGTCGGGGTAGACATAGCTTTCGGTTTGGAGTCCGGCCTGGATCCGGGTCCGTTCGATCGCCCGCGCCATGCGGCCCGACGCCCAGGTCGTGTCCTTGTCACCGCCGATGAGCAAGACCGGTTCATCGATTCGCGCCACGGGGATGCGCGCGGCCTCTTCCCGTCCGGGATTGTCTCGCAGTCCGTTTTCGTGCGCCTCGGCCATCGTGTAGGCATCCGACCGGTCAAGCGCGCGGCCCATGTCCTTGTAGGGCACGAAGGGCAGACGCTCGCCGCGCCACGAAAAGCTGCTGACCGTCTTGCCCGCGCCCCAGCCTTCCCAGACCACGTCGGACGGCACATCGGCGACGATGCCGCAAAAGCCGCCTCCGGGACTGTCATCGGGGATAAGCGCCCCCGCCAGCAGAACGAACTCCGCTCCCTTAGAGCCGCCGTGCAGGCTGATCCGGTCCGGGTCGACATCGGGACGCGTGCGCACTTCCGCGACGGCCTGTTCCAGATAGTCGACGGGAAGGTCGGCAAAGGCGCGCGGCAGGTCCGGGAACTGCGCGGTCTGTCCGAACCAGGCGGGCGAATAGTAGGGCAGCCCCAGGACGGTGTAACCTTCGGCCGCGAAGAGCGGCGCAATGGAACGGGACCCCCGGTCGCCGCCTTCCGAACCGCCGAGCACGACGATGACGGGTGAAGGCCCCTCCCTGTCGGCCCGGCGCAACACGTAGGCTCCTGGGAAGTCTGCGCCGAGCGGGGTCTCCACCAGCGTATCGGGATCGGGACCGATGGGAACAGTCCGGCTCGCCACCGCCTTCCCCGCAATGTCCCTGAGGCTGAAGCGAAGATGCAGCGGGTCCACACCGTCCAGCGCCTCGCCGCGCAGGAAGAGCATGGACTGGATGGGCGTGT
Source organism: uncultured Algimonas sp. (assembly GCA_964445685.1). Taxonomy (GTDB): domain Bacteria; phylum Pseudomonadota; class Alphaproteobacteria; order Caulobacterales; family Maricaulaceae; genus Litorimonas. Next base: position 5,484 of record CAYULR010000091.1, on the reverse strand, counting down.
AGGGGTTCGGCTCGGTGCGTCCCTTCACGGGATCGAGGCCCGTGTTGATCATACCGCGCGCATCGGCGGTGAAGACGAGCTCGGAGCGTTCGCTGGCCGCCGCGTCCCAGTATGACTGCCGCTCCGTCGTCAGCGTGTAGTCCGCGCCCGGCTCCAGACCGCGCGCAACGATGACGGGACGTTCCGACCAGACCAGGCGGTCCGCGCTTTCCAGCACGGGCCCGTCCGGGCCGGAGTGCGCGCAGGCGGGCAGAAGGAGAGCGGAGCATAGAAGGAGGCGCGGTAGATGTTTCATGTCGCCGCGCTAGGTCAGGACGCCCAACGCCCACCGGAAAATCGGTGAACGAACACGGATCGCCGCCGAACCGACACGGATCAGACGGCGCGGTCCCTGAACCGGGCTGCGCCGCTGCGGCTGGTCGTGACGGACTCCCCGCCCGGCAAGTGCAGGGTCAGGCGTCCGTTCCCGGCACTTTCGACCGAAAGGATCGCATCCAGCCGGACCATGTGGGAGCGGTGGACGCGCAGAAAGCCGCGGTCCGCCAGATCGGCCTCGAGCAGGCCTAGCGCGGTGGACGACATGTAGCGCCCGTGCCGGGCCACGATCTCCGCATAGTCGCCCGCCGCCGACACGAGCAGGATATCGTCCAGACCGACCGGACGGATCGTCTTGCCATCCTTGACCAGAAGGGTGCGTGCTTCGGGGATCCGCTCGGTGGGCGCGGAGGGCCTGTCTTTCAGTTCAAGCCATCGCCGCCGGAAGAGCGCGGCATAGGCGAAGCCCGCCACGGCCGCATAGAGGGTCAGCCCTTGGAAGGCCTGCCACGCCAGGGCCACGCCGATAAGAGGCCGCCCGACGATCCCTTCCCCGGCCCAGCCGCTGCGGAATCCGTATCCGATCTGCACGCCCATATACCACAGGACCGCGAAGCCGAGCCCCAGCACGATGTGCCCGACCAGCAGCAGGGCAAGCGGCCCGGTCGCCAGCCGCTTCTGGATCAGCAGCGCGACGGGCCAGGCCAGCAGGGCCGCCGGAACGACATTGATCAGCCCGCGTCCCAACGACCCTAGAATGGGCCCCTGCCCGAAAATCGAAAACATGAGCGCATAGGCCACGGTCATGACGGCCCAGCCCGACAGGGCGACGGCGGCTTCGGGTTCGACCCATTTGCGCGCCGCGCTTTGCGTATCTGGGCTCCCCGTCACGGATCAATCCGTAGCGCGCGGCGTCCCGCCCTGCCAATCCCCCTCCATCACGGACATGCTCTTTTGCGTGGCGGGACGCGGGAGGCGGAATTGTCACGTTAGGAGTTTCACCAGAAAACCAAAGGAGCTTCGAATGACAGACAAACCCGAAGGCGTCGGAACGCTGGTCCAGTATGAGCGCGAGGGCAACATCGCCATCGTCACGCTGAACCGTCCCGAAAAGCGCAATGCCGTCTCGCCCGAACTGGCCGCCGCAATGGACTGGGTCGTGAAGGACGTGGAAGCCGACGACGATGTCTGGGTCGCGATCCTGACCAGCTCCAACGACAAGACGTTCTGCGCGGGCGCGGACCTGAAAGCGATCAGCGAGGGCAAGGGCCACTTGCTGTCGACCAAGGATGGCGGTTTTGCGGGCTATGTGTCGGCCAAGCGCGCCAAGCCGTGGATCGCCGCCGTGAAAGGCAGCGCGCTGGCGGGCGGCATGGAGCTGGCGCTCGCCTCCGACATGGTGGTGTCGGACGAGGCGGCGCGTTTCGGCCTGCCGGAAGTGAAGCGCTCGCTCGTCGCGGCCGCCGGCGGCGTGCACCGCCTCGCCCGCCGCATCCCGCAAGCCATCGCCATGGAAATGGTCGCGACCGGCGATCCCATCGACGCAAAGACCGCGCACCAGCACGGCCTCGTCAACCGCATCGTTCCGCTCGACCAGGTTATGGACGAAGCCCGTTCGCTGGCAAAGCAAATCACGGCCAACGCCCCCATCGCGGTCCGCGAGTCGCTCTCCGTGACACGCCAGGCCTTCGACGCGACGGACGAGGTCCTGATGAACGAAGGCCAACACGCCTTCGCACGCGTCGCGCAGACGGAAGACATGCAGGAAGGCCCGAGAGCGTTCCTGGAGAAGCGGGCTCCGGAGTGGAAAGGCAGGTAAGCGGTTCGGCTACGCCGAAATTTTCACCCCAGTGGGGTGAAAATAGCATCCTGCCGCGAGCGCAAGCGAGCGGACAAGGGCAACCGTCCGCGCTGGAATTTTCGCCCCCGGTGGGGCGAAAATAGGTCATCTGCTGTGAGCGCAAGCGAGCAGTTTCCAGGTTGAGAGGGTATGGGCCAACTACAAGCAGCACCCTTACCTCTCCCACTTCGCTCATTCCCGCGAACGCGGGAATCCAGCAGCGGAGTTCAGGCGCAGACAATCACACCGCACGGATGTCAGCCAGGTTTCAGACACCCAACCCTCACTCTGATTCTTCATCCAAGTCCCCGACTGGATTCCCGCGTTCGCGGGAATGAGCGAAGAAGAAGGAGAGGAGGTCTACCAACACTCTAGCAACTTCCTTCCCCGATGGGGAAAGGTGGCGCGCCCTAGCGTAACGGAAGGGGGCGAGACGTTAGGCAGATCAACTAACCTCGCGCCCCTCCCCCCTCCCTTGCAACCAATCCCCCGCCCCCGCATACCGCTGTCATGGATGCTTTCGCCGAATTCGCCATGAGTGGCCTGGAGCTGCTGGGCTCTCTCTTTCTCTTCACCGTCGGACTTCTCGCGCTCGGCGCGGTGGCGTTGTTCGTCTACGACAAGACGCAGACGCGGAACACGATCTGGCGGAACTATCCGGTTATCGGTCACTTCCGGAACATCTTCCAGCATCTGGGCGAGTTCTTCCGGCAATACTTCTTTGCCCTCGACCGCGAAGAGATGCCCTTCAACCGGGCGGAGCGCGAATGGGTCAAGCATGTGTGCGAGGACGGCAAGGACGTGGTGCCGTTCGGCTCCACCAAGGTCTTCGACGCCGGCATGCCCATCTTCGCCAACGGCCTGTTTCCGAAGCTCGACGACGAAGAGAAGGTCAAGCCACCTTTCATCATCGGCCCCGACACGCCCAACCCGTACAAGCCGACCAGCTTCTTCAACATCAGCGCGATGAGCTACGGCTCGCTGTCGAAGCCCGCCATCCGGGCGCTGTCCCACGGCGCGCAGATGGCCGGGTGCTATCTGAACACGGGCGAAGGCGGCGTGTCGCCCTACCACCTGGAAGGCGAGTGCGACGTGGTCTTCCAGCTTGGCACGGCCAAGTTCGGCGCGCGCAATGACGACGCGACCCTGAACGAGGAGAAGCTCGCCAAGGTCTGCGAGAACCCGAACATCAAGATGATGGAAATCAAGCTGTCGCAGGGCGCGAAGCCCGGCAAGGGCGGCATCCTGCCCGCCAAGAAGGTCACCGCCGAGATCGCGGAAATCCGCGGCGTGCCCGAAGGCGAAAGCGCCCTGTCGCCCAACCGCCATGTCGACGCGGGCAATGCGGAAGAGCTGCTGGACCTTGTCGACCAGGTCCGGCGCGTGTCGAAGCGGCCCACGGGGCTGAAATTCTGCATGGGCCAGGTCGGCCCGGTGCAGGAGCTGATCGACACGATCGTGGCGCGCGGCCCGGCCTCCGCACCGGACTATATCGCACTCGACAGCGGCGACGGCGGAACGGGTGCGGCGCCGATGCCGCTGATCGACTCGACCGGCATGGTGATCGAGGACAGCCTGCCTCTGCTCCACGACATGCTCACCGAAGCGGGCCTGCGGGACCGCATCAAGATCATCGCGTCCGGCAAGCTGATCACCAGCGCCGACGTGGCGTGGGCGTTCTGCGTCGGCGCGGACATGGTCAATAACGGCCGGGGCTTCATGTTCGCGCTGGGCTGCATCCAGGCGCTCAAATGCGATAAGAACACCTGCCCGACCGGCATCACCACGCATAATCCGCGCCTGCAGAAGGGTCTCGATCCGACGAACAAGGCGGTGCGCGTGATGAACTACGTCAAGACGCTCAACAAGGAAGTCGAAATGATCGCCCACGCCTGCGGCGTGGACTGCCCCAGAGACCTGACGCGGGAGCACCTTCTGGTGGTGCAGGCATCGGGCCGCACGAAACCGTTCAACAAGAGCTGGGACCGGGAGCGGTATTTGGCGGCGGAGTAGGGCCGCCGCTCACGGGCAATTGGGGTCAATCAGCATTGTCTTCACGAGACGTTGGTCAGGCCTGACACTGAAGAGACGATGTGGTGACGAAAGAAAGCTCACTCACACTCTGAGAAATCGAACTCTTCTTCCAACTTTGCGGCCCAGACAGGGTTCAACGATTTGAAATGACAGGCGCGTCTCGCTGTCTCTTCAAGGTCTCCTTCGTTGGCTGCGAGATGTGCTGCACGCAGCCAGATTCGGTCCCAATCGGGCGCACGCTTCAGAGCTTCTTCGACAAATTTTGCCGACCTGGCCGCATCCTCATCGCGCTCGGCCCGAAACAACAGCTGCCGGGCATAATTGGCATCGTACGCTTCCCGGAGGTCTTCGACCGCTGTCGAGGGTGCAAAGTCCACCCTGAGATCGACATCGACGGGCCACCCGTCTGGCGTGCTGACCAAGAGAGCAGCGGACAAAACTCCGATGCTTTGGCCGCCGACTCTCTGGCCCGCTTCAAGGGCCGTCAACAAACGCTCGGACAGAGAACCATCAGTCGAATGAAAACAATCCCACATCTGATCGAGGACACGCTTGGATGCTAGTCCGTTGCCTTGGACCGAAACGTAGCCTTCGGCTCTGTGGCCCGAGTAACCCTGCGCTTCTCGGCCCGTATATGCCGCCGCAGTCCCGCCGTGACCTACAACTCCGATTTGACGAAAGTCGACATCGTTCCCGTCGACACAAGAGCTCTCTTCGTCCAACGCGCTGGCTAGAGCTGCCTCCGCATCTTTTCCATCCCTAAGCGCCTTGAGTATCGCGGGCATGTGGCAAGGATTTGTTTCGAACTGCGAAACACCCGCACCCAAGCCCGAGACCGCAAAAGGGACACCATGACCGACAGAAAGGTTGTGAGTCGCAACGGCGATGCCGCATTGGCCCGTTGCCGGTTCGCAAGCGACGATGGAAAAAGTGGCGTGAGCAGCTTGAGCGCCAACCCCCCAGATTCCCATGGCTATCACACAGAGGAAATTCTTATACCGTGTCATTGGCTCGCCCTTGAACAATTCCGACCGCACTGACTTACAAACGTGACTCAAGATAGCCTTAGGTCAGTCTAGGCGTGTCCGGTCCACATATATCCAGTTCTCGGACTTTGCCCAACAATAGACCGCTTGAAGGCTGTTCGCCTTCCACCTCAGTGAGTTGACCCGCCCCCTCGCCCACCCTATCTCGCCGCCATGCCCGCCAAAGGAACCATACGCCCTATTCTCACCGTGCCGGACCCGCGTCTGAAGACGGTCAGCGAGCCCGTGGAGGCCGTCACGGACGAGACG